>NZ_LZPK01000036.1:0-16765 GCF_001729375.1 Methanosarcina sp. A14
TTGCCTTTGAAGGCAACGAGTAAAAGCATCATGAGAAGGAGCATTAGCTATGTCTGGATAACATCTAGCAGCTTCAGTACAGCTAAAAACGTTAGAAGCCGCAATGAGAAAATTAATGTAGGC
The DNA here is from genome assembly GCF_001729375.1 of Methanosarcina sp. A14. Taxonomy (NCBI): domain Archaea; kingdom Methanobacteriati; phylum Methanobacteriota; class Methanomicrobia; order Methanosarcinales; family Methanosarcinaceae; genus Methanosarcina; species Methanosarcina sp. A14. The sequence goes on from NZ_LZPK01000036.1 coordinate 124, forward strand.
AATGTCGGTACACTTAGGTGGATTTATGTCCATAACTCCGTACGTTTTTAGAGAAACACTAAGCCATAAGTATATTTATAAAGATATCAAGTTTTCGGCATTTTAACTGCGTAAGTCCTATTTTTTTTAAAAATTGTGAAATTATATGTTTAGTGTTTTTTTAGAGAGTTTCGTACTAAAGTAGCTTTGACTTTCAGAAAAACGAGACCTATGAAAATTAATTTTTAGTATTTCTGATACTTTTGAATCCAAGAAATATTTATATAAGACAAGTACAAATTTAATGAACATTTAAAATATAATTAGTAAATAATTTATAAATAAGTTACAAATAAATCATAACTTAGTCGATTAAAAAAGGACATATACTCTTTGCTAATTTTGCACTCAAATAATTGGGGGAGCCTGAATACTAAAAGGAAATTAGCAACTCCAGCTATTTTTAAATAGCATGAGTAAGCTTAACAGGTCAATTGCTTAAATATACTGCAGAAATTTTCCTTCCTGATATTTTCAAAATTATTCTTCCAGGAAGACTATTGTTCAAGAAGATTGTTACTACTCCAAGAAGACTATAAGTAAGGATTACAGATGAATTTTATTACATGCCCTAAATGCGGCAGAGAATGCTACAAGCTCTTTGACTCAGTTTGCAAGGACTGTTTTTTTGAGACTTTCAAACTGATTGAATTGCCCCATGTACTCCATGTAAGGATATGTTCAGCTTGCGGAGCACACTTTCATAGAGGCCGGTGGGAAGATGTTGGTAATATTGAAGATGTAGTGCTAAAGGCCGTAGAAGATACTCTTTTCATCCACAACGAAGCCGGAGATGTGGAAGTCTACCTTGAACCCAGAGAGATTACGCCTTATATGTATATGGTAAGAGCTGAAGTCGATGCAGTGGTCAGGGAAGAGCCTGTGCACGCAGAAGCTGAGACTGAGGTAAGGATTCAGCGAACAGCTTGCGATATGTGCAGCAGGGAGTCAGGAGGATATTTTGAAGCGATTATCCAGATCAGGGCAGCAGGCAGGTTTCCTACAGAAGAAGAGAAAAAACGCTCTATGGCTATCGCCAGAGAAGCCACGGAAAGCATGAGAAAAAAGGGTGACCGACTTGCGTTTATAAGTGAAGAAGTCGAGCAAAAGGGAGGAATAGACCTTTACATGGGTTCCATGAATGCCAGCAGGCAGATATGTAGGCTAATCACCTCAGAACTTGGAGGTAACTTTTCCGAATCTCCTACCCTTGTCGGAATGAAAGATGGGAAGAATCTTTACAGGATTACTTTTGCTGTACGCCTTCCCGAATTCAGACCAGGAGATGTGATAAAGTTCAGAGGAAAGATTATTCAGATAAAGAGTTCCGGAAAAAAGGTTAATGGAACTTCCCTTGAGGACGGCTCAAGATTTATCTCAACCCCTGAAGAGTTAAAAGGAGCAGAGAAAATAGGCAACATAGGAGATACGGTTTTAACAGTGCTGGTCTCAATCGAAGACAACGCAATTCTGGTTCTCGACCCTGAAACGTATGAGACTGTTGCCATAAAGAAACCGATGTCGTTCAATGCAGAAGCAGGAAGTGAAATTCCTGTCCTGAAAACCCCTTATGGGATCTTTGCACTGGCGCATTCTGAGATTCCGCAAGCAAAATAAATAGTCCATAAAGAGGAAACATGCAGAATATCCTTGTAATCGGATTTGATACCCGGAATGTTGTCTGCTCTGCAAGCCGTGCTGGCTATACAGTCTGCTCTATAGATGCTTTCTGTGATCTTGACCTTCGGGAATGCGCCTATGCATCAGCATTTCTCGAGTGCAGAACCATACAGGAATTACACCAGCTCGAAGCTTCCCGGATAAAGGCTCAGATGGCTGAGTTTGGACTTGAGTTTGATGCCCTTGTTCCGGGCTCGGGACTGGAAATGCTTAACCATAATGATTTCCCCTTCCCTGTACTCGCCAGCAGTCCGAATGCCATGCAGAAGGCCTCAGATAAACTTTATCTCTCAAAAAAGCTTGAAGCCCTTGGAATCCCTCATCCACGCTGCTATTCCCCGAAAGAACTGGACGCAATAGAATATCCAGTTATGATTAAGCCAGCTTCAGGTGGAGGAGGAATTTTCAACCGAATTGCCAGGAGCAAACAGGAGCTTTTAGCCATCCTTGAGGAGTTACAAGGACTTAATCCAGAGCTTACAGAAGAGACTATTGTTATTCAGGAGTTTCTGGAAGGAACACCTTCAAGTGTTTCCTTGCTTTCTACAAAGAACGAAGCTCTGTCAGTGGCTGTAAACGAACAGCTTATAGGAATAACCTGGCTTTCGCGGCTACCCTTTGCTTATTGTGGAAATATAACCCCTTTCAGGACAGATCAAGCTGAGGAAATGGAAGCCCTTGCTGAAGAACTGATGCTTGATTTCAAGCTCCTCGGCTCAAACGGAGTGGATTTCCTGACTTCAAAAAAAGGGCCTGTAGTACTTGAAATAAACCCGAGATTCCAGGGAAGTCTTGATACTGTCGAGAAGGCGATGAACATTAACCTTTTTGAAGCCCATGCTGGCTGTTTTAGAGGAGAACTTCCTGAGAAACCCGAAGCTAAAGGTTTTGCTGCACGAGGAGTTATCTACTCGGATCGAGAACTTTTTATAGATCAAAAGCTCATGGAGCTCATTCTAAGGGAAAAAGGCGCTGACATTCCCTTCCAGGGGACTGTTGTAGAGCCTGATGGGCCTCTTACTTCCCTTTTCGCGTGTACCTCTACCAGGGAAAAGGCAATTATATCGCTTGAAAAAGGGGCAAACAGGATAAGAGCTTTTATTGAAAACCAGCTGAAAAGAGAAGATACCTGAGATTTGCCAAGAATATATGAAAATTAAAAGTTAAGAATGTTAAGAATGTTCAATTTTTTATGGCTAAGAAATGTTTCCGGAAAAGGGGAATGTAAATTTTAATACTGGTATGTCCAATTCATACTGGCATTTGCGAGGTGAACATATTGGTTGATTTAAATGACAAGGTAATTAGAGGATACCTCCTGAGCCTTGTAGGGGAAGACGGGCTAAAAATGATTGAAAAAATGCCTGAAGGCGAGGTTACGGATGAAGAAATTGCGGCAAAGACCGATGTTCTTTTGAACACCGTGAGGAGAACGCTCTTCATATTAAACGAAAATAAATTTGCAATATGTCGCAGGGAGAGAGATTCAAACAGTGGGTGGTTGACATACCTATGGCGCCTGGATTTTTCTGACATAGAGCACCAGCTTATGAAGGAAAAGAAAAAATTGCTCCGTAACCTGAAGACTCGCCTTGAGTTTGAGGAGAATAATGTCTTCTATATGTGCCCTCAGGGTTGTGTTCGCCTTCTTTTTGACGAAGCTACAGAAACCGAATTTCTCTGCCCTATGTGTGGAGAAGACCTGGTCTTCTACGACAACTCCCATTTTATTGATGTACTGAGAAAACGTGTAGATGCTCTCAGTTCAGCGTAAGTGATCTACCTTGACTACCCGAGCCGAAGCAATAAAGCTGCTTGAGGAAAACGGATGTGCTCCAAATGTCATAGAACATTGCAAGGAAGTTGCATCACTCGCAGTCGAGATTGCAAATAAAGCAAAAGCATCAGGGCATAACGTAAACCCGGAACTGGTGGAAGTCGGGGCTCTTCTTCACGATTTAGGAAGGTGTAAAACACATAAAATCGCTCATGCAGTAGAAGGGTACAGGTTAGCCAGGATTGAGGGAATCGAGCCAGAGATTTCTGAAATAATAAAAAGGCATATAGGAGCAGGGATCTCAAAAGAAGAGGCACGGAGTTTAGGGCTTCCGGAGGACGATTATTTTCCACGAAGCCTTGAGGAAAAAATCGTTGCTCATGCCGATAACCTTGTTAAGGGAACGAAAAGGATTACTGTAGCTGAGAGAACTGCGCTCATGCGGAAGCAAGAGGTACCTGAAAATGTGATTCAGAGAATAAATAAACTTGCTGAAGAGGTCGAGAGACTTTTTCTTTAAATTTTGGATTTTTCGAGGTATAAGGAGGTTTGAATCTCCTGTAAACGAAAAGAAATGAAATTATTTTGCCAAATCTTCCTTCGAATTTAAATATAGACGCTTTCAATAAAAAAGAGAAGGAAAACTTATATATAGCGATATTAATAATGAGATAATGAAGTGCTAAATCCTGCTATTTAAGTTAAAAATACTTACCTCACTAAAACATTTTTTTTAGCGACATTTTCTCATTTTTAACTTATTATGAGGGTATGTTTATGGATAATGACAAATATTTAAAGGGCACAACTACCGTAGGAGTAGTTTGTACCGATGGTATCGTGCTCGCAAGTGAACAGAGAGCCACAATGGGGAATTTCATCGCAAGTAAAACTGCAAAGAAGGTTTACCAAGTCGACGACCTTGTAGCAATGACTACCGCCGGTTCGGTAGGGGATGCCCAACAGCTTGTGCGGCTCGTAAATGTGGAATCACAGCTCTATAAGATGCGTAGAAACGAGTCGATGACAATAAAAGGTATTGCAACTTTAATGTCAAACTTTTTAAATTCTAACCGTTACTATCCCATGATGGTCCAGCTCCTAATAGGAGGTGTTGACAAAAATGGGCCTGGGATCTACTCACTTGACGCTCTTGGAGGAAGTATTGAAGAGACAAGAATTTCGGCTACAGGCTCCGGTTCTCCCATGGCATATGGGGTACTTGAAGACCAGTATAGAGAAGATATGACTGTAAAAGAAGGCCTTGACCTTGCTATCCGGGCGATCCACAATGCGACTAAAAGAGATTCAGCGTCTGGAGAGAACATTGATGTAGTGGTGATTACTAAGGAGGCGTTCAGAAGGCTGGACCCTGAAGAAGTAAAATCCATAAGAGCTTCATTACCTAAATAACTTAAACTGTTGGTTTTTATTTTAACACTAAACTAACATCTTTTTCACCCTATCGTTTTTCCAATATCTATATACTTTTCCATTTTTTGACAAAAAGGAAGATTCTTGATGCCTATTGAAGATGTGCTATTAGACCTCAAACATAAAATTGAGAAAAATCTACCCGCGGGAGTTACAATCACCGACGTGGAATTTGAAGGGCCTCAGCTTGTGCTATATACCGAAGAGCCCCGCAAATTCGCGGACGACGGGAACATTATTCGCAACCTCGCAAAAGAACTCAGAACGCGGATTGCCATGCGCCCTGATCCCAGGGTACTTGCAACTGCTGAAGACTCTATTTCTATAATCGAAGAAGTTGTTCCAAAAGAATCCGTAATCTCAAGCTATTATTTTGACCCAGATTCCGGAGAAGTAATTATTGAAGCTGAAAAGCCTGGTCTTGTGATAGGAAAGCACGGAGCAACCCTCCGTGAGATCACAAAGCAGATTGGCTGGATTCCAAAGGTTGTGCGGACTCCCCCTATCAAATCCCGTACAGTAAAGAATGTAAGGGAATTTATGAGAAACAACCTCAAGGAAAGAAAAGAGATTCTTAAATCAGTGGGGAGGAAGATTCACAAAGAGTGTACCTCTAAAGATCAGTGGGTAAGGGTTACATCACTTGGGGGCTGCAAAGAAGTGGGGAGGAGTTGTTTCCTGCTCTCGACTCCTGAGTCCCGAATCCTGATCGACTGCGGAGTCAATGTAGGTTCGGACGAAAACATGACTCCTTACCTGTATGTTCCTGAAGTTTTTCCATTAAACCAGATCGATGCCGTGATAGTTACCCACGCTCACCTGGATCATCAGGGGCTTGTTCCTTTGCTTTTCAAATTCGGATATGAAGGGCCTGTCTACTGTACGCCCCCTACACGAGATTTGATGGTGCTGCTCCAGCTTGACTACATCGACGTGGCAGCAAAAGAAGGGAAAAAGATTCCCTATGAGTCAGGCATGGTAGCAAAGACTCTCAAACACACAATTCCCCTGGACTACGAGGAAGTAACGGATATCGCTCCTGATATCAAACTGACTTTCCATAATGCAGGCCATATTCTGGGGTCGGCTATTTCTCATTTCCATATTGGAGACGGGCTCCATAATGTCGTCTTTACGGGAGACTACAAATATGAGAAGACGCGGCTTTTTGATCCTGCTGTCAATAAGTTTCCGAGAGTCGAAACTGTTATCAGTGAAGCTACTTATGGGAATTCCAATGCTTTCCAGCCCTCACTTAAGGACGCCGAAAGGCACCTGCAGATGGTAGTTAAAAACACTGTGGAAAGGGGAGGAATTTGCATCATCCCGGCTTTTGCAGTAGGTCGAAGCCAGGAAGTTATGATAGTGCTTGAAGAGTCTATAAGAAAAGGGCTGATTCCTGAAGTTCCGGTCTATCTGGACGGAATGATCTGGGAAGCAACGGCAATTCATGCTACACATCCTGAGTACCTGAATAATGATCTGAGGAAACTGATCTTCCAGAAAGGCCAGAACCCCTTCCTGTCCGAATGCTTCAAGCCTGTTGATTCCCACGACATGCGCCAGAAGATAATTCAGAACCCTCACCCCTGTGTAATCATCTCGACATCGGGTATGATGAACGGAGGGCCGGTTATGGAGTATTTCAAAGCCTTTTCCGACGAACCACGTAATTCTCTGGTGTTTGTAGGGTACCAGGCCGATGGAACAATCGGACGTAGAATCCAGAAAGGATGGAAAGAAATTCCGATGACAGGAAAAGGCGGAAGTACTGAAACCCTGAAGTTAAACATGGAAGTTCAGGTAGTTGACGGTTTCTCAGGTCACTCCGATAGGAGACAGCTTATGGATTACATCAAGAGGATGCAGCCTCGTCCGGAAAGGGTATTTACTGAGCACGGGGACGAAAAAGCTTGCGTTGACCTGGCAAGTTCAATTTATAAGAAACTGAAAATTGAAACCAGGGCGCTTACAAACCTTGAAACCGTAAGGTTACTGTGACCCCATCCGGGGTCCAATTCTTTTTTGAAGAAGTGACTAAATTTTTTATACCCTGAACCCGTGAGCTGGCTCAAGGCTTAGAAGATGTTGCATTAGCTGTTTGTGATCTCCTACCACAAGGTCTGCCCTATCAAGCTGGGAAGGCTTCAGATATGTGGGAATCCCTATACAGTAGATTTCGGCTTTTTTTGCAGCTTCTACACCCAGAATAGCGTTTTCTATTACTATGCATTCTTCCCGCTGCACATTAAGGAGTTTAACGGCTTTAAGAAAAGGATCAGGGTCGGGCTTTGAATTTTTAACATCGTCTCCTGTAACCACAATATCAAATATGCCGGGGAAAAGCTGGTCAACTATCCCGTGAACAATAAGATGGTCAGAGCCAGAGACTACTGATAGCAGGAAACGCTTTTTAAGGACTTCAAGACACTCTCTCATTCCGTCGAAAGCTTTCAGCTTAAATACTCGTTTGAACTCCTTCCTGTATATTGAAGTGATAGTTTCAAAATCATATGCTTCTGGTTTTTGTCTGGCTTTTCGGATAAGCAAAGGAAGGCCGTTTTTGGGATTTGAACCTTCGATTGCATAAATATCCTGGTCCTGGATTTCCATACCCATTTCAATGAAAGCCTTTTTCCAGGCTGCTGCATGGAAGGGCATGGAGTCCACAAGAACGCCATCCATATCGAAAATTAATGCCTTTAACACAGTTTTGACTCCAGAATTAAAGCTTAGTGATTGGAATTAAAGTTCTAGGAAATAAGGTAACTAAGATTCCTGGAAATTAAAGTAAAAACGATTTTGAAGTCTTAAAGTTTTCCCGGAAAATCTCCGGCAGAACCGTAGTTTTAAATTGCTTCTTATATTTTTCAACTCATGTTATGAGTTAAATGACTTTTCATAACCTTGTCAGGTTTACCACGATTTCAAACAGCTGATTAAAGTTTCAAAACGTTTCTTATGGCTTATAACACATTTTTTATGAATTTACAAAGCTCTAGTGTATTAACATATAGTAGGAATTTAGCATGTTATATTGATTTTTCTTATTGATTTGGTATTTTTTTATGATTTTGTCATGCTATTACATTTTAATTTGCCTCTTTATCTGTACTTTCCAAAACACGAACACTGAATAAATTAATTCGAAGCTTTCTAAGCAAACAAAATTTAGGAAAAAATCTGAAGATCATAAATATAGAAATGTTTATATTTATTTAGAAAACATTATATTAAAAAGTTAAGCAAGAGCCTCTAAATTCCAGGACGATACCGAAACAGTTTTTAAGAGGGGAATTCTACTTAAAAGTAATAATATAAACAGTCTGATTTAATTTCAAGATCATAGTAGAAAGTTTTATCAAGGAAGTTTTATCAAAAACGAATATCATGACTACAGTGTTAGCCCCTGAAGTCAAGCATGGCATCAAAATAATAAAGAAAAGAAAATATGAAAATTGCCCTGACTTGGATAATCAGGAAAGCTTTGCTGAGGAAAATGGAACTTTCGGAAAAAAAAATTGTTTATATATATAAACATTTTGGCAGTTCCTCACCCTTCATCTTTGAGATTAAATGTTAAAGGAAAGTAAAAGAGTGGATATATTAGAGTTATGGGTGACATATTTAAACTTGATAAACAATTTAAGAGTATTATTTAAAAAGTCCGAAACATTTAAGTTCGGCAGAGTGCCAACTTATTAAAGATAACGGATGAAAATCTTTGATAGGTTCTGAAGGTTATCGCATAACTCCACTCAGAGTATTAAAAGATATGTGACCCCCGATGTAAAGGGTGGGGAGTCAAATGTAACAATCAAACACAAATCCAGTCGAGGGGATAGAATTGCAGTCAATAGTACAGGAAGCAATGAAATTCAGTGAAAAAGAGAAAGAATATCGGAAGAATTCTTCCTCTGATGACGACTTTGAAGATTTTGGGCAACCGCGAATCATGATTGTTGGATGCGGAGGCGCCGGAAACAACACTGTAAACCGTCTATATAATATGGGAATCGAAGGTGCGGAAACAGTCTGTATTAATACCGATAAACAGCACCTTGACAATGTCAGAGCTGACAAGAAGATCCTAGTGGGAAAAACTCTCACGCGTGGGCTGGGAGCAGGCGGTTACCCCGAGACAGGAAAGAAAGCTGCAGAACTTGCAAGGGGCACACTTGAAGAAGTGTTAAAGGATGTTGACCTGGTCTTCATCACTGCAGGGTTAGGTGGAGGTACCGGAACAGGAGTTGCACCTGTAGTTGCCGAAGTAGCAAAAGAGCAGGGAGCAATCGTTGTAGGAATGGTCTCCAGCCCCTTCAGAGTTGAAAGAGCTAGGATATACAAAGCGGAAGAAGGCCTTGAAGATCTGCGCAGGGCAGCTGATACCGTAATTGTCCTTGATAATAACAGGCTGCTTAATTACGTGCCAAACCTCCCTATAGATCAGGCTTTTTCTGTAATGGACCAGCTAATTGCCGAGACCGTAAAGGGGATTACAGAGACTATCACAGTGCCATCCCTAATAAACCTTGACTACGCCGATATAAGAACTATCATGAGCTGTGGTGGGGTTGCAGTTATGCTTGTAGGTGAGTCTAAAAGCCAGGACAAGAGCACTGAAGTGGTACGGGCTGCCCTAAATCACCCCCTACTTGATGTTGACTACAAGGGCGCAACCGGAAGCCTTGTCCATGTAACTGGTGGGCCTGACCTGAGCCTTAAGGAAGCTGAGGAGGTCGCATCCATGCTTACTTATGAACTATCTCCAAGTGCAAATGTCATATGGGGCGCAAGGATCAGGGAGGACTATGAAGGTAAGGTCAGAGTAATGGCCATCATGACAGGTGTGCAGTCTGCCCAGATCCTGGGCCCTCAGGCAGAATCAGGAATTCTGGAGACCAGAGCCGAAGCTGACTCTATGAAGGAAAGAAGATTCGGAAGAATGACAGCAGACCGATTAAGAAATTCCCCAGGGTCTTTTAGAAAGAAGCATGATGAGTCAATCATTGATTTTATAAATTAAATTAGGCTCAGGTAAAAGCCCGGATTATCAAAGCTGAAAGCTTAGGGCTTTTCATCCCCTTTATATTTTTTGCCGATGCGTTTCAAACAGATACTCTTTTTTATTAGCGCTTCTATCTAAAAAACATGAAAATTTTGATTGCAACAGGGCGGCTTGCGGAAAATACCGTCAGGAAAGCAATCGGGGAAAAAGCCGAGATCCTCGTAGCCGATATTGATATTGCTGCCTTTATCACCCCTCGAAAACTGATTAAAACGTTTCAGGAAGCTGAACTTTTAAAAGTTTATGACCTTATTCTGCTTCCAGGACTTGTAGCAGGAGATTTTTCAAAAGCTTCTGAAGAATTGGGGTGTAAAATCCGGCTTGGACCAAAGCACGCCTATGACCTTGGCTTTGTACTTTCTTTTGCCGGAAAAATCGAGTTTTCCGAAAAAGTTCCGGCCTGCGAACTCCTTGCTGATGTTCGAAAAGAGATGGCTCTCGAGTTAATAAAGAAAAAGGAAGAAGAAGCCTCCTCCCCCTTGACACTCAGAGGTGTAAAACTCGGAGGAAGGGCTCGCATGAAAGTTATGGGAGAAATTGTAGGGGCCCTGGAGATGGATGCTCTTACACTCCAGACAAAAATCGAAGCTTTTATCGCCCGTGGAGCAGATATAATCGACCTTGGGGCTACCCTTAATACCCTGCCAGAGCAGGCTAAAAGAGCCGTATCCCTTGCAAAAACCATTACAGAGACTCCAGTAAGCATAGATACCCTTGACCCTGAACTGATAAAAGAAGGAGTAGAAGCAGGAGTAGACCTTGTACTGAGTCTCAACAGCACGAATCTTGAGACTGCAGGTCCGATCGTTGCCAGGGCAGGAATTGCAGCTGTTATAATTCCGGATGAGGAAAGAAGTCTGGAAAGCCTTATCAGGAACGTTGAAGCTGCCCGCAGGCTTGGAATTGAAAAAATTATAGCCGATCCCGTGCTTGACCCGGTGGGCCACAATATAACTGAATCCATCGTACGCTTTCATGAATTTCATAGGATGTACCCTGAGGTTCCCGTGTTCTTCGGAGTTGGCAATGTCACCGAGCTTATGGATGTGGATACCATAGGAGTCAATGCTACACTCTGCGGAATAGGATCAGATGTCGGAGCAAGCATCCTTTTTACCCCTGAATTCAGTGACAAGGCGCAGGGTTCAATTATAGAATTGAAAAGGGCTTCCGAGATGATGTTGCTTTCCGGTATAAGAGAAAGCTCACCAAAAGACCTCGGACTTGATCTCCTCTGCATTAAAGAAAAACGCAGGCGTCCAGATTTTCCTCTCCCTGAAAATGCGACTCAAGCCAGACTTTCGAAAGGTTGGCGTGTAGATCCTGCAGGCCCTATCCGTATTCGTACAGTACCGGACAGAATAAATGGAAATGGAGGATTGATTGTAGCCGAACACGAGAAAGCTTCAGTTGTGGGGAAAAATGCCAGGGAAGTTATGGACACGCTGCTTGAACGGAAATTGGTCTCCCGCCTGGACCATGCCGCATATCTGGGAAGAGAACTGGAGAAAGCCGAACTTTCCCTGAAGTTTAATAGAAGTTATGCCCAGGACGATGTGTTCTGAGTGCAAAAACACAGACAAAACAAAGAAGTGAAAAAATGAGACTCGAAGATGAAGATAAACAGGTAATTTTTGAGATAGTGGCATCCCGCTATTTCACAACACAGAGCTGGAAATGGGTAAACTTGAGGACGGATATTAACAAAATTTTCAAAGCATTTGATGAGCTGAATGAACAGTATGCTTCCTACTCTTACGTAAGCAGGGACTGGTATGTGGAAAATATGGGGTCCAAGTATATTCACATGTGCAGCACCTGGGAAGAACTTAAAAATCTTGTTGCGTTCCTGAACACCCACGGAAGTGCCTTTAATTTCCTTGTAAACACGGGAAATCGGAAATCTTTCTGCATTGTAAGCGATACAAGGGAGCTAAGTGAAGCTCAGGCAAATGCAATTAAAGAAGTTCAAAAACTCGGGTACAATACGTTTATATTCCTGGCCACAGTCCCGGATGAGATCGAATTCCAGCTACTGCAGGTAAGGGGAGTTAACTGAGATTTCCAGACCTGTTTAACTTTGGACTGTCTATTTTCTGGTTTGACCGGAAAAATATAGATAGTAATTTTTGTCCTTTTAACTCTCTCATCCCACATTCCGCAAAGATACACAGATGTAGAATTTATTCACCTAATTGCCCAAAATGATCAATTAAAGGACGGAATAATTTTTAATTTATTGCTAATCTATTGCTGTATTGAGACAATCGATGATATTTTTGTGTACAGCTGCGGAAAGTAGGTACCATATTTCCTATTTTTAATTTTCAAGGTCCAGCACTTGCCTGATTATTCCAAATACTATGTTTAGAAAAGCAAGGTTGAGTTTTGGAACTAGTTTTAAAAGTAACATTTTTATTTTTACTCAACATGCCGTTTGAAAAGGGACATAACACAACGTTTTCCTTTAGGCGTATAAAAGAATGGTGATTAAAAAATAATACAAGTTTCGAGTCGTGGAAAAGATATAAATAGTATAAGATAATACAACGGTTACCGGCTTCCTAAATTTAAAATATAGTAAATAAAACCAAGGTAAAAAGATGAGACAGACAACAATATATAGAAAAAGTAGAATTGGAAAATCTACTACCACGCAAAATATGGTTGCGGTCCTTTCTACCATGGGCAACAAAATCTTGCTTGTAGGATGTGACCCGAAAGCAGATTCCACCAGAGAGATGCCTGGTGACCTGAACCAGATCGCACTTGATACTCTGAAAAGTGAAGGAGATGAAGGAGTTCACCTTGAGACTGCTGTGCAACCGGACTTTAGCAACATAGAATGTGTGGAATCCAGAGAGCCTGAACCAGGTGTAGGATGCGCAGGCCGAGGAATTATCACTTCAACCGGGCTGATCGACAAGGATCAGTTTAACGACATGGTAAAGAATTCTGTTTTCTTTAGTTCTTCCTAGGAACCCGGAAACTTATTACCTTATTGGTGTGGTATATAAATATTTAAAAAATACAATTTACAAATAGAACTGCTTTTTTTTGTCAGAAATTTGTCGATATCTTTATATATATAGGAACTTAACTGAAAAAACATAGATCGGAACTTAACTGAAAAAACGTAGGATGAACCTGTTAAACTGTAGAATTCACAGGGCTTATCTCCCAGCAAACTCTTATTGTCGCAGTTCCATTTCTTTAGATTGTCCAAACAACATGCTATACATTTGTGTCTTGTTTGGATTTCAGATTGGAAATATATACCATCAGGAAAAAGAGAAAATTATTATAAAAATAATTTAGAAATTCTCGCTCGGAAAAAGGGCAAAAAGACTTATATAAAAAAGCAACTGATTACGCTTTTGTCAAAATCAGGCTTTAACAATTCAAAATTCAATTTGCATTAATTTATTATCAGAAAATTGCGAGCCGGATTAAATGATAGATTCAGGACTCATGAACATTTATAAGTTAGTATTAGAGCTGACTTTGCTGATCATGACTACCTATCACTACTATAATTCCTATGATGTGCATAAGCATACTCTTTGCGACGAGGAGTACGTCACGAATTGCCATGTACTGCCCTTTCCATTTGAGGTAATTCCATATGAAGCGCATCAGTAATAATGCAGATCAAATAATAGACTTAAGACTTATTTTTGAAGTTCTTGTTATGAGGTAAATCGTAATAGTGTAGACATACACACTCTGACTCATAATACAAGAATCAAAAAAGCCTGAAAATCTAGTTTAAGTTATCTGCCAGTATAGAAATAATACTTTGGATTTTAGGTTTGCTGGGGAATGGCAATTATATAGGTTTAACACCTTTAAAAGGTCTTAACTCCCCACAAACTGCACAAAACCATAAAGATAATTGCTTACACTTTCGTTGAAATTAATCTTTAACCAATTTATCTGTCAAAAATGTGATGAGAGAAGTGATCGGCTAAATGGAGATTATAACCAAAAATAAGGTGGTCAAGGCAACATTAGAAAGCCTTCTTAGCCTGGCCGTAATGTCGCTAACACCGGCAATAGCAGCTGCCAGTGAGGCGAATCTTAAAATTCCGAATTTAAGCCAAGAGCAAAACCATTTGCTGCTCTTGGGCATCGTAGTCTGTATATTAGGTATGCTGTTTGGCCTTTACCAGTTTATGAAGGTGAAAAAAATCAGGGCTCATCAGTCCATGCTGGATGTGGCCGACACAATCTACGAGACCTGTAAAACTTATCTTATCCAGCAGGGCAAACTGCTGTGCATATTATTTGTTTTCATCGGCTTATGTATAGCCTTTTACTTTGGCTTCCTTCAGAAAATGCCTCTGAGCGGAGTAATGCTTATCATGGCCTGGACCATTTTAGGGATACTGGGCTCTTACACGGTTGCCTGGTACGGAATTCGTATGAATACCCTGGCCAACAGCAGAACCGCATTCGTTTCCCTGGAAAAAAAGCCCCTGAAACTATTAAACATCGCTCTCGATGCTGGGATGAGCATAGGCGTGCTTCTGGTCTGCGTTGAGCTAATAATGATGTTAATTATACTGCTGTTTGTTCCAAGGGACCTGGCTGGAGCAAGCTTTATAGGCTTTGCAATCGGTGAGTCTCTAGGGGCCAGCGCCTTACGTATTGCAGGTGGAATATTCACCAAGATCGCCGATATCGGCTCCGACCTGATGAAAATAGTTTTTGGGATAAAGGAGGATGATCCGCGTAATCCCGGTGTTATTGCCGACTGTACTGGAGATAATGCAGGCGATAGCGTAGGGCCAACCGCAGATGGATTCGAAACTTATGGTGTAACCGGAGTTGCCCTTGTTTCCTTCATAGTTCTGGCTGTACAGCCTGACCTGACTGGCATCCTGCTTACCTGGATTTTTGTCATGCGTATACTCATGATTATTACATCTGTAGCCTCTTTTTACATCAATAAAACACTTAGCCAGGCAAGATTCAGTAGCAAAGACGATTTTGATTTTGAACAACCTCTGACCAGTCTAATATGGATTACCTCTATTTTTTCTATAATTGGAACCTTTGCTGTAAGCTATTACATCCTGGGACCTAAATCCGGAGTGCCTGCCGAGTTGGAGAATCTCTGGCTTGTACTCTCAATAATAATAAGCTGCGGTACCCTGGGAGCGGCTTTAATTCCCGAATTTACAAAAGTCTTTACCAGTCCAAATTCCAAGCACGTAGCTGAAGTTGTCAAAGCTTCCCGAGAAGGTGGCCCGTCTCTTAACATTCTTTCCGGACTGGTTGCAGGTAACTTCAGTTCATTCTGGATCGGTATGGTCTTCTTCTTGCTAATGTTCGTTGCCTACTATGCCAGCGGATATGGCTTGAGTGAGATAATGATTTATCCGTCCATATTCGCATTCGGACTAGTGGCTTTCGGGATGCTGGGCATGGGCCCCGTTACCATAGCAGTTGACAGTTACGGACCTGTAACTGATAACGCTCAATCTATTTACGAGCTGTCGCTTATAGAAACCATACCTAAAGTAAAAGAACAGATCCAGAAAGAATTCAATTTCAAACCGGATTTCGATACAGCCAAACATTATCTTGAAGCAAATGATGGGGCAGGAAATACCTTTAAGGCCACAGCCAAACCGGTTTTAATAGGTACAGCTGTGGTTGGTGCTACAACGATGATTTTCTCCTTGATTCTTGTTATTAGAGATGTTCTCGGGGTACAACCTGAAGAAATCCTGACCCTGCTTAATCCCTATACCATCTTTGGATTATTAGCAGGCGGCTGTGTAATTTACTGGTTTACGGGAGCATCAATTCAGTCCGTAACTACCGGAGCCTACCGGGCAGTTGAATATATCAAGGGAAATATTCAGCTTGATGAAAACGCCAGCCAGAAGGCATCCACGGAAAAGTCAAAAGAAGTAGTAAAGATCTGTACCCAATATGCGCAGCAGGGTATGTTCAATATTTTTATTACCATATTTTCCTTTACTCTGGCATTTTCCTGTCTATCGGCTCCAATATCCAGAAATGATTCGGTGGCGCTTTTTATCTCCTATCTGATTTCCATTGCGGTATTCGGACTGTTCCAGGCTGTGTTTATGGCAAATGCCGGTGGGTGCTGGGATAATTCTAAAAAAGTTGTGGAAGTTGACCTTCAGGAGAAAGGTACCGATTTACATGAAGCCACTGTGGTAGGCGACACTGTAGGCGATCCTTTTAAAGACACTTCATCAGTCGCCCTCAATCCAATCATCAAGTTTACCACGCTGTTTGGCCTGTTGGCCATGGAAATAGCGATTTCGGAGTCCTTCCGAAACGTGGCTCCCTATGCAGGTGGCTTATTCCTGTTGATTGGTCTGTACTTTGTCTGGCGTTCATTCTATAAAATGAGAATCCCGACAAAAGAGTAACAAAGTAGCTATTAGCTGCTAATCAAAATGTGAGATCAAGCCTTACAACATTAGATGTTGTGAGGCTTCTCCTGAACAGTGATTTCACGAAGCAGCAAATCTTATTTTCAAACTTTTTTAAGTATGAAGAAGTTTCATTTTTGAGAAGATACTTATTTGGTAATCCTAGGCACCCATTGGTTTAATTTTGAAAGTGTGTTCATATTAATCATAAAAATGTATTATATTAAT
>NZ_LZPK01000037.1:0-30012 GCF_001729375.1 Methanosarcina sp. A14
AGTCTTATTTTCATACCAGAGACCAACTTCCTTATTTGTCACAAGGCCTGTAACGCTGTCAAAATCGTCTCCGCCTACCTGGACATTGTTCTGGTACTGATACGAAAGATCGAGATTCAGGGGATATACGCCGGCAGGAGTATCTTTGTTAATCTCAATTGTAAACTGCGTGGGACTTACACTCTGTTTTCCCTGCTTGAGAGTACCAGCTTCTTGGGGTCCAGACTTAACTTTAATGTTAGGATTATCAGATTTAAGGGTTGCAAGAATGCCTATTGCTGTCGTAGCCTGCGCTTCATACTGCATCTCTGACTGCTGTAGCATTTCATCTGCATAATTTCCAATATCTGCATCTTTTTCAGATTTAAAGCCGGAAATTTCACCCTTATTCATCATATTTAGATTAAGAGTTACAGTATCTCCTCTAGAGTACTGATCGTCTCCAACAAGTGTTGCATTAAGGTCAGGCCCTCCGTATACTGAGTAGTAGTTTTCACTAATATCAAAATTATCTGGTACAGCTGCCTGCGCTGGGAAGACTGCCCAGCAAAGGATCAGAAGCGTCGTGACAGTAATAAATAATCCATTTTTATTATTCATTTTCATCACCTGATACATTCTCGTCATTCTGGTTTCTTTTCCGGTGTACGCTTACTATCTGGTAAAGGGCGATAACTATAATCAATAAAATTGCTATTCCTGTTATGCTGAATTTTTGTTCTGTTGCTTTAAGAGGTAAGTCTACTTTCATACTTTCTGAAAATTTAGTATCTCCGTCGTCATCAAGATATTTTATTTCACTGTTGACTCCATACTTTTTCACAATAGCATCCGAATCGGCCTTAACTTCAAAACTGGCAGTTTTTTCTTCTCCAGGGTCAATATCCCCTAATCTTACCGTAGCTTTTTCAGTGCTTAGAGGGCTCATCACAATTATCCGAGCAAAAGCGTCTTTTGCTACGGTTTCTCTTGTATTTTTATAAGTAACATTAACAACCTTACTTTCACCCTGCATAAGGTTGCCAGAGACGTTGGTTACTTCGAATTTAGGTTCACTTTTTATGGAAATAGGTATTTTGAGAGTTTCTGTTTTCGTTTTGTATTCTCTTGCATAGTCTACATCAGTAATCCCGAGATTTACTGCATCCGCAGTTACAGTTCGGACATTTGACTGGTATTGATAGGTCACTGGAAGAAGAAGTTCGTAATTTCCAGAAGGTGCATTGCCATCAACTTTTATTGAGTAACTAAGAAGTGCTATATGTCCGGTTTCAAGTTCTTCAAGGTTCTGGAAATTGCCTGTCGACTCTACTTCAATGTACTTCGTTTCTGATTGAAGAGTAGCTTCTATATTTTTTGCTGTCGTACATTCTTCTTCTTCTCCCATCTCTTTCAGTGCAATTGTTTCTTCAATGGAATCGTTTATTCTTTTCTGATTTGCGTTTAACCTCTTAAAACCAGATATAGATCCTGCATTTGCAATTTTTATCTTCAGATCTGCAGTTTCTCCCCTTTCAAGCACGGGATCTCCTGTAATTGACGCCTGTATTACTGGCGCTCCGTAACTTTTGTAGTAATCTACAGTATACCCATGATCTAGAGCAATGAAGTTGGTTTCATCATCTTCCCCGAGAGCTGGGAGTGCAGTCACTGATACTATTAATAGAATTAACGCAAACGTAGTAATTTTCGTAATCATGCTTTGCCTTAATTTTGTTATGGGCACTCGTATCATATCTTGGCCCCCTGAATTTGCTTTTTTGTCTCTGTCTGTTTTTCTGCTTTCCTAGCTCCTTTTCTTTTATCGCGCCAGGTATCAAAAGTAATCATAAGTGGGGGGAAGACTACAAATGTTGCCAGGAGAGCCAGCAAGACATCGATAACCGTAACTGTACCGAAGTCGGTTATTATGGGGAAAGGAGAAGCCAGCAGGGCCATAAACCCGAATACTGTCGTGGCTCCTGAAGCAACAATTGCACTTCCTATTTTGGAACTGGTCATCAGAATAGCTTCTAAAGGACTTGCACCTTTCTCCTTTTCTTCAAAGTAACGCTCCATCATGAGGATAGCATATTCTGACCCTACTCCCAGTATCAGAGCTCCCAGGGTCGCTGTGAGGGGAGTATAACTGATATTAAGAAGGCTCATAACTCCGCCTGACCAGCCAATAACTATTAGCATTGGGATTACAGGAACCAGGGCTTTCACCCAATCTTTGTATACAATAAGAAGTCCTGCGAGCACGAGAATCAGGCCAAGGAAAGTCATTGCTATTCTTCCGCTGGTAAGAGCAGAGATAACCTCTATATACACAACCGAGTTTCCGGTAATCGTGACAGTAGTGCCTGGTGGAGCCGGCATCCACTGCATATCTTGCTTGACAATATTCCTGAGTTCTTCAATACCTGTTACTTTTATGTCCGCAACCGCATTCCCGATGTCGAAGTTCAGGAGAAGCATATTATTTCCGTATATATAGTGGTCTTTCTGTGACTCAGGGATTTCAGAGTAAATATCCTTTATTTCCTGGCTGGTATCTGGAATTACCCCTCCATTGTATTCCTTTACAAGATCTACAATGCTCGAAGAGCCGTAAATGTGGCTATTGGACTCTGCTTCATGTTCGGAAAACTGATCAATCCACTTAAGAACATCCGGATCAGCTACATCCTTAACCTTGATGATAAGGTTTAATTCATCGCTATCACCCATGATATCTCCCATATGGTGAAGATTCACGAGTGCAGGCATGTCCTGAGGCACAAAGGTTTCAACATCAGTCTGAATAGGCACAGATCTGTCAAGGTAAAGGCCTCCAACGCAGAGCAAGAGTGCAACTCCAAGTACGACAACATCATATTTGATAGTCAGGCTTGTAGTTTTCTGGAGAATCCTCCCTATTAGACGCCCGCTTTCGTCTCCGTCCTCAGACTTTTTCTTCTTTTCCGGATTTGCAGGTTTTATCTTACTTAACGCCTTCCTCAGGGGGTTTTTATCCGAGTATTTGTCAAATAAAGAAATCGTTATAACCCCTACGAAGATAGCGGAGAAGTAACACATTAAAATGCCTATCATGAGCAATTTACCAAAATCCCGGATCATTGGTACTGTAGATGTAAAAAGAGAAATAAAGCCAAGGGCTGTCATCACCAGAGCGGTGAGGACTGCAGGCCCGGTATGCTTTACGGTTTCTATAACTGCTGCTTTTTTGTTTCCTTTTTCCTGCAGTTCCTCCTCAAGTCGGTTATGGAACTGAATAGCATAATCAATTCCCAAGCCTATAAGGATAGGGAATGCAGCCATGGAAACCATGGACATGGGAATTCCTACATAACCCATAGCTCCAAAGGTATAAACAATACCAAGAAGAACTATCGGCAGAGGGAGAAGACACCAGCGAACGTGCCTGAATACTATAAGCAGTACAATAACCATGAAAACCGCTGAAAGTCCTAGAAGCACTCCCATACTGGAATTCATTTCATCGTTCATGGAAACTACGAATGCTGGATCACCAGTAACAATAATGTTGTAGGAAGGTGGAAAATCCGCCAGCGAAACAGCCTCTTTAGTGGAAGCAAGGATATCTTCCTTATTATCTTCACTAGCTGAACCGGCCATGACTACCGAAATTATCATATGAGTATTGTCAGGAATAAGCTGGCCGAAAATATCAGGGTTTCCGTCTACAATGGCTTTTATTTCTTCATCGGTATCAGGGATTTTAGATTTCCCTGTCATCTTATAATTGATTTGTTTGATCAGTGAAGCGGGGCTTGTAGTTTCAATTACCCCATTGGTTGCCTGGACCTGATGTTCTAGCCTGTCTACAGCTTTCATCACGTCAGCAGTTTCTACATCGTTGCCCTCTACCATTACCACAATAGATTGTGTCTGGAAAATTTTTTGATAAAGGTGATCATAATCCTGGTAGAGAGGAGAGTCTTTTCCGACAAAGGTTTCTGTTCCTGATTCCATTTCAATGAGTTGAGCTCCCTGCGTTGCTATAACTATACACAGTAAAGCTATCAGGAGTACGGAAAAACGGTTATTCTGAATAAAAAGTCCCAGTTTTTCAAAAAATTTAGTAATAGTGGATTCCCCTCATAGTTTTTAATATGAAATGCAATTGGAAGTTGGCGCACGTATTGAACTTGCCTTTTTTTCTCTGGGCTGAAGGCTCATTATCTAGCATTTGTGTACATTTATAATACTTGCCTTTTTTCTCTCTGGGCCGAAGGCCCAATTATCTAATATTTGCATACATTTCAATAATACTTGCCTTTTTTCTCTCTACGCTGAAGGCTTATTATCTAAGGTTTGCATACATTTAAATAATATTTGCCTTTTTTCTCTCTATAATGAAGGCTTATTATCTATTATTTGTATAAATTTTAATACTTATACTATTTTGCTAAAATTATACTATTTTGCGGCAAATCTTCTGTGACTTAGATCTTTTGACGTATACAAACAGAAAAGATTTAAATCTATTGTTACATTAGGGGTAACAGATGGTATTACAAACTAATCTTCAATTAATTCGTAACCTTGAAAAGCTAGGGCTAACCGAGAATGAAGCAAAAACATATATTGGGCTCGTAAGTTTGAGAGAGGCTACAGCCCGCGAAATTCATGAACTTACAAATGTGCCAAGAGCCAAGATATATGAAATTCTTAAAGTACTTGCGAAAAAAGGCTATCTGGAAGTGAGACAGGGATCTCCAACGTATTTCCGAGCAGTTGATCCTAAAAAGGTAATCGGAGAAATAAAAAATGAGTTCTTAAACTGTGCAATCGAGACACTTAGCCAGTTCAATGAATTGAGTTATGAACTTCCAAAAACTTCTCCTGTATGGTATATCCAGAGTGATTGGGGAATAAAGAACCGGATACGTGAAATTATGGCCGGAGTAAAAGACGAATTGATTATTTTTTCGTCCAACCCTGAGTTACTCAAGGAATTTAAGCAGGAAATCAAAAAACTAGAAAAAACTTGTAATCTAATTCTTATCGTTGATGAACTGGATAGTTTCAGGTCACTTCCTTTTGAGTTCAAAGAAACTAATAAAGAGTTTACGGATTTCATGAATAACATTGTAATTGATGGCATCCAGTATAAAGAAGAATTTTTTATGATTGCCGATGGAAAGGAATCAATAGGGGTTCACAGCGCAGGAAACAAAAGAGAAGCAGTGATAATCAAACTGCCGATTGTCTCTTATATGCAAAAAATGATCTATGAGAGAGTGCTTGAACCAGGTTTTATCAAATAAGACAGATAACCAGCATATCAGTAAGAACTCCCTAATTTTCTCAAAATCTCTTAATGCTTCTGTGAGTACTGATATAAAGCAGGAGTTTGCTAGCTTTTTAAAGGTTATTTTTTCTCTTTGAAGATAGAATAAACTCTTTCGGGTACCATTACTATAATCAGAAAACAATCATTCTATAAATATAATCAGAAAACAATCACTCTATAAATATAATCGTGAAATCATTGTTCTCTAAGGTTTTCTCATTAAACTCAGTTACAGAAGTCCACAGGTGTATGAAATGAACCGAGTAAAGATTGGAAATGTTACAATTAAGTGGTTGGGTCACTCTGGCTTTTTACTTGAGGGGGATGAAAAGAAGATTTATATTGATCCCTATGACCTCAGTGAAGAGCCAGCTTTTGAAGATAAAGCTGATATCCTGTTAATTACTCATGAGCACTTTGACCACTGCAGCCCTGATGATATCCGAAAGGTCCGGCGGTCGGACTCAACCACCCTGATCCCTGAAAATTTATCTCTGCAATTCAAGGGAGACGCAAGGCGGGTTGCTGAGGGAGATGTGCTGGCCGATGGGCTTGAAATAAAGGGAACCCGAATTGAAGTAGTTCCGGCTTATAACCTCGATAAACCTTATCATCCCCATGGATTAGGAGTAGGGTATATAGTGGAACTTGGAGGAATTCGGATTTATCATGCAGGAGACTGTGACTTTATCCCTGAGATAAAAAATATAAAGGCAGATGTTGCTCTCTTGCCTATAGGGGGTACATACACAATGGACGAAGAGGAAGCAGCAAGTGCAGCCGCAGCTATTTCCCCAAAAGACGTAATTCCAATGCACTACGGAAAACCAGATATAACAGATGGGAACCCCGAAAAGTTTAAAACTCTTGTACACGGCAAGAACCCAAATATCAATGTGATTATTCTTAATTCCTGATTTTGATATTTAAGAAGCTTAAAAATCAAGGTCTGAGACGAAAATGCAGGATCAATCTACCCATGTCTAGAATAGCAAGAAAACAGCAGAAGAACCTGATTCAAAGAATCGCAATCCAGCGAATGTGGCGACTTTTTGAGCTTGCAAAAAGCGAGCATGCAGAACATCCTGACCGTAGCGAGCGTTACGTGCAGCTTATCAGGAACATCTCTATGAGAAACCGGATAAGTATTCCGAGAGATATAAAAAGTAGAATTTGCAAACACTGCTACGCTTTTCTCGTGCCCGGAAAAAATGCCCGTTACAGGCTGAAGGAAGGATATATCGTTGTTTTTTGCCAGCGCTGCGGAAAAGAGATGAGGTATCCTTATAAAAAATTAAAATAAAGACTAGCTGAGCTTATTAAAGCTTACAAAAGCCCAGATAAAAGGATTATCAGGTATCTGGGGCTTTTTTGACCTTTCAAGGTTTTGCAAAATCCTTTTTTCTCTGTTAACGTTTCTCTACTAACGTTTTCTATTAAGAAGCAATATAAAATTTAAGCTTTAGCAGAGCTCTCCGGCCCTCGCATCTTCTTTATGGCTACAGCTATCTGTTTTGCAATAACGGTTTTCGGACCATTATCATCCACGAGCACTCTCCCGCTTACTTCCCACCAGGACTTGGGATATGCTTTATGAGGTTCTACTTCGGGATTCAGGCCAAGTTGTCGGGCTGCTTCTTTTATCTCATTAAGCTGCGGTTCCTTTATAGCATTTTTCCGGGAAATTATTCTGCCGCTGCTCCTTGATTTTGTCTGGTCGAGATATACAGGCCAGATTACAAGTTTTCCCCTATCTCTCATCATCATGGTTATCTTTGTCCTAAATTGCTTTCATGAAATTTAAAACTGCCCCGGAGACCTCTACAGACCAGGACTTTTTCCTGTTTATGAGATATTTTATTATATTGAAACTATAACCTGCAATTATTTATCTTTCCCGGACAAGTTCTGCATGGTGTTAATATGATTCCGTCGTTTACAATTGATGAAAAGGTAAGAGCTTATATAAGAAAGAGCGGTCAGGATTTCAGGCTCTGCACATCCCCTAAGGGCCCTGTGCTTCTTCCAATCGGTACAGCTGAGCCCAAGTCATCAGATATGAAAATCCTGATTGGCAGCAATGTTCTTTATGTCTCCAAGCTTCAAGCAAAGTATATTAAGAAAGTTGAGTGGGCTATGGTGGAAAGGTTCCTGAATCAACAAAGTTAAGTTAATTATAGATAGATTCAAAATTCCGGAACTTGAAACTTAGCAATATATTCATTTAGAAATGTCAGAACATGTTGCTAGGCTCAGTTCCATTTCAAGCTCTAATAACTGTTGGCATAAGACTATGCATCTTTGACACATTCCAGTTGAGCGAGTGACTTGGAGTCACCAGGTCGCGTGACTATAAGGCCAAAGCAATAATAATTGCACCTGAGAATCAGGCACAGGGCTTATAACTTTTTGTTCAAAGCACCTTAAATATGTTATAATGACCTACTCAAGAGTTACAATTCATTTAAAGATAATTTAGTATCGTTTTATAGTCCATTATTCATAAGGTTGCCTTAGCATTTAAAGCTTCGAATGTAAGGCTGGAACCTAAAACTGCTACTTTCATGAGTAAACATCGAGCTATTTTTAAGACGTTTTAGAGCGATTTCAAAGTTAGTTTTGTTATCCTGGACTTGTTCTAAAGACTCAATGGTAAGGCTGAAAATAGGCTAAATTTTTTGTTACTGGTTCTATCTCTCCAATCCTCAACTCTACTTCTGTACTTTGTTAATAGAAAAATAACTCACACAAGTTCCCAAAATATTGGGGTATTAACATAAATTTAGAAACATTTATCGGTACAAATCACATTCAAAGAAAATACCGATTTTAGCGTCCCAATCAAGAAGATGAAGAAGATATTAATCTCAAAGGGTAAAGATCTATGAATAGTAACCAAACTCCGGAGCAGAAAGCCAGAAATGATATCGATAGAAAATTAAATGTTTCTGGCTGGATAGTGCAGGAAAAGAGCAAAATCGACTGGACTGCTTCCAGAGGCATTGCAGTTAAGGAGTATTTTACTGACGTAGGACCTGCTGACTATGTATTATTTGTTGATAAAAAGCCCGTTGGGATTATTGAAGCAAAAAAGGATGAAGAAGGTCACCGGTTAACCGTCTTTGAGGAACAATCATCCGGGTATGCTACAAGCAAGCTAAAATACCTTAACAACGACCCGTTGCCTTTTGTGTACGAGAGTACCGGGGAACTTACACGCTTTACAGACGTTCGCGACCCAAAACCAAGGTCCAGACCTGTTTTTTCATTTTACAGACCTGAAACTTTTGAGGAATATATTAAAAAGAAACCTTTGAGGGAAAGGTTGCTGGATATTCCTAAATTGAGGACCGACGGTCTTCGGGAATGCCAGATTATAGCAATTTCAAATCTTGAAAAGTCCTTTAAGGACAACCGCCCAAGAGCTCTTATCCAGATGGCGACAGGTTCGGGAAAAACCTATACTGCTATAACCTTCATCTATCGATTGCTGAAGTTTGCGGATGCAAAAAAGGTGCTATTTCTTGTTG
Organism: Methanosarcina sp. A14; assembly: GCF_001729375.1. Classification (NCBI taxonomy): domain Archaea; kingdom Methanobacteriati; phylum Methanobacteriota; class Methanomicrobia; order Methanosarcinales; family Methanosarcinaceae; genus Methanosarcina; species Methanosarcina sp. A14. The sequence goes on from NZ_LZPK01000037.1 coordinate 8,833, forward strand.
ATACCAGGAACCTTGGTGAACAGGCAGAACAGGAATTCAAAAATTATACTCCCAATGATGATAACCGCAAATTTACCGAACTCTACAATGTACAGCGTTTACGTTCCAGTTATATCACATCAGACAGCCAGGTGTGTATTTCCACAATCCAGCGGCTTTACTCTATTCTGAAGGGCGAAGAGCTGGATGAGATCAACGAAGAAGAAAACCCTGCTGAGAGAGGCTGGCAGCCAAAGGAACCGCTTCCTGTAGTTTATAATGAGAAAGTTCCCATTGAAGAGTTTGATTTTGTAGTTGTAGATGAGTGCCACCGTTCCATATACAACCTGTGGCAGCAGGTTCTGGATTACTTTGATGCTTTTTTGATAGGTCTGACAGCCACACCGGACAAGCGCACTTTTGCTTTTTTCAATGAGAACGTAGTAAGTGAGTACAGTCATGAAGACGCAGTGGCAGACGGCGTGAATGTGGGTTATGACGTGTATACCATCGAGACTGAAATTACCAAAAACGGGTCAAAAATAAATGCGCAGGAGTTTGTGGACAAACGGGAGAAGCTTACCCGTAAAAAACGCTGGGAACAGCTGGATGAAGATTTCACCTATACTTCCAAAAACTTAGACCGAGATGTGGTTAGCCTCAACCAGATACGACGTGTGATACGAACATTTAAGGAAAAGTTACCTGAGATCTTTCCCGGCAGAAAGGAAGTTCCAAAAACCCTGATTTTTGCCAAGAACGATAGCCATGCCGATGATATTATCAATATTGTGCGGGAAGAGTTCGGAGAAGGCAATGCCTTTTGCAAAAAAGTGACCTACAAGGCCGAAGAAGACCCTAAATCAGTATTGTCAGCTTTTCGCAATGAGTACAATCCCAGAATAGCGGTTACAGTAGACATGATTGCCACAGGCACGGATATCAAGCCGCTGGAATGCCTGCTCTTTATGAGGGATGTAAAAAGCAAGAATTATTTTGAGCAGATGAAGGGCCGAGGTACACGAACTCTGGACTATGATGATCTGAAAAAAGTGACACCATCTGCAATTTCAGCCAAGACTCATTTTGTAATTGTGGACGCGGTGGGCGTTACAAAGACCATGAAAACCGACAGCCGACCTCTGGAACGCCAGAAAAGCACATCTCTGAAAGACCTGCTTGCAGCAGTTACCTTTGGGGCTCAGGACGAAGACCTTTATGTTTCTCTGGCTAATCGGCTTGCAAGACTGGATAGACAGATAAACGAAGGCGAAAGAGCTACTTTTGCGGAGAAAGCGAACGGAAAAACGATCAATCAGACTGTTAAGGACTTGCTCAATGCATACAATCCTGACATCATTGAGCTCAAAGCTTCTGAGATTAACCAACTCCAGCCGGAGATTTTAGAGGCTGATGCAAGGAATAAAGCGCAGGAGAAACTGATTGATATTGCCAGATCAACTTTCTCCGGCGAGCTGAATGAATATATTGAAAATGTCCGCAGAGTCCATGAGCAGATTATTGATACCGTGAACCTTGACACTGTTAACAGAGCCGGCTGGGATAAAGACACTGTGGTACAGGCGGATGAACTGGTTAATGACTTTAAGGCGTATATGGAAGCAAATAAAGATGAGCTCACAGCCCTGAGAATTTTCTACAACCAGCCCTACAGGCGCAGGGAAGTTACCTACGCGATGTTAAAAGAAGTGATGGAGAAACTGAAGCTGGAAAAGCCCCAATTCGCTCCTTTGAGGGTCTGGCAGGCTTACGAGCAGCTGGAAAAGGTGAATGGGAATTCCCCGAAAAAACAATTGACTGCTCTGGTTTCTCTGATCCGCAGGATAACCGAGATCGACCCTGTGCTGACAGCCTATGACCAGACCGTGAACCGGAATTTCCAGGACTGGGTATTTAAAAAACAGGCAGGAACTCTGAAATTTAATGAAGACCAGATGAACTGGCTTCGCATGATTAAAGATTATGTTGCAACCAGCTTTCATCTGGAAATCGATGACCTTGATTACACTCCCTTTGATGCTCTTGGCGGGCGAGGCAGAATGTACCAGCTTTTCGGGGACGAAATGAATATGGTTATCAGCGAATTGAACGAGGCACTGGCGGCGTGAAGATAATGGAAGAAATGAATATTTTAGGTGAAAGGTTCGGAGAAAAGTTCGGAGAAAAGTTCGGAGAAAGGTTCGGAGAAAAGTTCGAAGAAAAGTTCGAAGAAAAGTTCGGAGAAAGGTTCGGAGAAAACTGTGGGGAAATAGTTGTCAGGATGGTCATTCAGATCTTCAGTTCTAACTTACATGTAATCGAGTCCGATATTTATGGAGTATATGACTGGTGATTTTTGAAACAAAGTGAACAGAATACTGGTTACTGATATACTGACTTATTTTATCGAGTGCCATTATTTTCTTTAACGCATCCATAAAAATAATGCAGTATAAAATCCTGAGATTAAACGAAATGGTAACCTCCGTCACTATATCTTACCAGAATTTCATTCAGGTCATCGTTCAGTATAAGATTCTGGTTATTAATCGAAACGTAAACATTCATAGGAGTTCCATAAGTACGTTCAAATGAAGTTCTAACGAATGTGTGGTTAGTTAAATTCATCTGTGGGACATCTTGATAATTTCTGGAATAGTGCTGATAGGTTCCATTTCTTAGAAATGCTATTTTTTCAATCTCGTGTGTGTTAATTAGTTCCTCTCCGGCATCATCAACAACAAGAAGACTGTACGTATGTGAGTCCCTATTTTTTACTGGAAGCGTTGTTATGTTTCTTTCAGGTTTGACTTCCAATGCATAGACAATTTTGGTCCAGCTTATTTCATCGGGAGAGTAGGGAGAAGGTTTCATCACGTTCTCCGGATCTGCCTTATTGAAAAATTCAAATACACTTCTGTTTACCCAGCTGCAAAATAACGGAGTCCCTTCACTATAAAATTCAGAAGGGTCTTCAGAATAAGGCGGTATGCCAAACACCGTTGAGTAATTGAAGCGTTCGGCAACTCTTAAAGCTTCAATACTTTTTTCTAAAGAGGCTGAGGAAACAGGAGTTTCGTTATACATCAGTAAAAATGATTCATTGTACAGCGAATTAACCTGAAAAACCACAGATCCGTTTATAGTTTGTCCGGGAGACAGAGTTATATTTTCAATTTTATTTTCTTCTTTGAGGCTTGAAAGCACCTCCAGATGTGATCTCTCATAAAAACCGTAAGGGTCCAGATTTGTAGTATTAAATGTACGATTTCCATCACGTACATGAAGTTCGTTTAATTTAAAATCGAGGTCATTTGAACCGTTATTCTTTATTGAAAGGTCATATACCGCGTAATACTTTTCATTGAGATTATATCCGAGCTTGATTTCTGCGGGATCACTTGAACCACGGTATTCTTTAACTCTGTATATACAAAGCTTACCATTTTCCTCTTTTACTTTTAATTGAATGTTATTAGGAGTTATTAGAACCGTATTTTTATCGTCTGCAAGCTTTAACTCCAGAGAATTGTCGGGTGTGAAAACACGGATTGTATTATTGTCATTGGTTTTAACGATCTGCGCGTTACTTATCCAATCAATTTTCAGATTATTCTTGAGGTATTTGCTGAGATTATTACTTTCGTTACCCGGGACATTATCCCAGCTAAACAGGTAACTTAATACATTTTCTGAATTATCGTGCATATAAATGCTTGAGAAGGACGTTACTTCGATTTCAGGGATATCTTCATCGGATGACAGGGTTGTTGAGGACAGATTTTCTGGTGTCGTATTTCCTGGCCTTTGATATGCTGACTCATTTGATTGAGTGAGATTATTTTCTTCAACGCATCCACTAAAAATAATAAATGTTGTCAGAATAAGTAGTAATATTCGCAATCCCAATCATCCCCGGTCAATTTCAATGGGTTTTGTAGAAATCCTCTGAAATATGAAGTATTCATTAATTTAAAATGAACTACATTATATATTTTTGTTTGTTTATTTTCAGCCTCTTGGAGCTATTTTAGAGAAGCTTTCTACAGAGCCTAAGTTTTGATTACATCCAAAGACACAAGTAGACAATTATTTAATCAACTGACATCTTAAAAGTACTTCAAAATTGATAATAAAAGGTTCGGAGAAAGGTTCGGAGAAAAGTTGGGAGAAAAGTTGGGAGACGAATTTGAATACAGAATTATATGAGGCTCTGGCGGCGTGAATGTTTTTCATCAATTATTAAAGTAATTTCATATTGTAGTAAAAATAAGATAAGCTTAGATCATTCAGATGAAAAAAAGTGTAGGTATCATGAAAGAAAGAAGCATATGGTTAAATGCCAAGCTTGGTGAAATTTCAAGAGAAATAAAACCAGGATATCCAAGCGGTAAACATAATTCTGTAGGAAATGGGAAACTCCATTTCAGGCCTTATAATATATCAAATGAGGGAGAAGTAAATCTTACCCAAACTAAGTTTGTCCCGCTAAAAAACGAGGACTACTATCTAAAGTCTCAGGACATTATTTTTAATAATACCAATAGCCCTGAGCTGCTTGGTAAGACGTGTATTATCAATAAAGACACTGATTGGGTTTATTCAAACCATATGACTAGGATAAGGTTGAAACCTAGATTTGATCCAAGGTTTTACGCAAGATATTTACATTATCTAAAATACACGGGTTTCTATAAAGTTAATTGTTCTAATCATGTTAATCAAGCTAGCATTGCGTCGGGTTTTCTTAATCAAAACTTGGAAGTGCCTATATGCCCTCTCCCCGAACAACGCGCTATAGTCTCTAAAATCGAACAACTCTTCAGCGAACTGGACAACGGCATTGCAAATCTCAAACTGGCACAGGAACAGCTCAAAGTTTATCGGCAGGCGGTGCTGAAGAAAGCATTTGAGGGATACGTAAAAGTACCTTTTTCAGATCTTGTGAAATCATCTCAAAATGGAATTTCTAAGAGAAGTGGGAAAGAAGGATCTGAGTTTAAAGTTTTGCGCTTGGCAGACATCAGTAATCTGGAAATAGATTATAGCAGCCCAAGATGTATAAGATTAACATCTTCAGAGATAAATAAATACAAACTTTTTAAAGATGATTTAGTTTGTATAAGAGTCAATGGAAGTAAAAATTTAGTTGGTAGACTGATAATTACAAGTAAAAAAGACGATTTAAACAATTGGGCTTTCTGCGATCACTTTATACGCTTTTCGCTTGATCTTTCTAATACAGTTCCAAAATATTACTATTATTATTTCCAAACGATGGAAGTAAGACAATATGTCCACGAAAATATGGTTTCATCAGCAGGGCAAAACACTGTTAGTCAAAGTACTATTAAATCCATATTGGTTCCTTTTTGTTCTCTTCCCGAACAACAAGTCATCGTTCAGGAAATCGAAACTCGCCTTTCAGTCTGCGATAAGATAGAGCAAGATATTGAAACCAATCTGGAAAGAGCCGAAGCACTGCGGCAGAGTATTTTGAAAAAAGCATTTGAGGGGAAGTTGCTTAATGAAAAAGAGCTGGCAGAGGTTCGAGGGGCAGAAGATTGGGAGCCGGCTGAAGTTTTGCTTGAAAGAATAAAGGCTGAAAAGGTAGGAAATAGAAAGAAAAGGAAGCAGACAACTGAAAAACAGAAAAATATCATTCAAGAAGACAAAGGACTAATTCAACAAGCTACCCTGCAAGCTTTCGAGCAAATTGACAAGTAAACGTTAATAATTAAGTTTTAAACTGAAAATTACTCTCATCTAAAGGATCCAAACCATGTCTGAATATACCTCATCCATCGTTTCCAAAGTCTGGAGCTTCTGCAACGTCCTGCGGGACGGGGGAGTGAGCTATGGCGATTATCTGGAACAGTTGACTTATCTCATATTTCTAAAAATGGCTGAAGAATTCAGTAAGCCGCCGTATAACAGAAATATCGGCATCCCTGAAGAATATACCTGGGACAAACTGAAACAGCAGCGGGGAGCCGAACTCGATACTTGTTACAGGGAACTGCTGGAAGAACTTGGTCAAAAACCGGGGATGCTTGGGCAGATTTTCCTCAAAGCCCAGAACAAGGTCAGCGACCCTGCAATGCTGTACAAGATCATTGACATGATCGACAAAGAAAGCTGGGTCATGATGGGTGTGGATACAAAAGGAGAAATCTACGAAGGGCTCCTGCAAAAAAATGCTGAAGATACGAAAAGCGGAGCCGGTCAGTACTTCACCCCAAGGCCGCTAATCAAAGTCATGGTTCAGTGTCTCCAGCCTGAGCCCCTGAAAACAATCGGAGATCCCTGCTGCGGCACAGGCGGGTTCTTTTTAGCAGCCTATGATTTTCTTACCTCACACTACCGGCTGGACAAGGAGCAGAGCCGCTTCCTGAAAAACAAAACCTTTGGCGGGAATGAAATCGTTGCAGGTACCCGGCGGCTTGCCCTGATGAACATGTTCCTGCACAACATAGGGGAAATCGACGGAGAACCCATGATCTCAAATTCCGATGCTCTTATTGCCGATCCCGGTTATCGTTACGATTACATCCTCACAAACCCGCCGTTTGGAAAAAAAAGCAGCATGACCTTCACAAACGAAGAAGGCGAGCAGGAAAAAGAAGAACTCACTTACAACCGCCAGGACTTCTGGACAACTACAAGCAACAAACAGCTAAACTTTTTGCAGCACATCCATACTATCCTTAAAACCGGCGGGCAGGCAGCAGTTGTACTGCCGGACAACGTCCTGTTCGAAGGTGGAGCAGGCGAGATTATCCGAAAAAAGCTTCTCGAAACCACTGACCTGCATACAATCCTGCGTCTGCCAACAGGGATTTTCTATGCAAACGGTGTAAAGGCAAACGTGCTCTTCTTTGAAGCAAAAACTGCATCAAAAGAACCATGGACAAAAGAAGTGTGGATCTATGACTACCGTACAAATGTGCATCACACATTGAAAAAGAACCCTATGAAATATTCGGATCTGGAAGACTTCATTCAATGCTACAACCCCGAAAACCGCCACATCCGAAAAGAAACCTGGAGTGAAGAATCTCCAGAAGGCAGGTTCCGGAGATTTATCTATGATGATATTGTAGCAAGGGATAAGACGAATCTGGATATCTTCTGGCTCAAGGACAAAAGCCTTGCGGATCTGGACAACCTTCCGGACCCAGAGATTCTTGCAAATGAAATAATAGAGAATATGGAAGCCTCCTTAGCGAGTTTTAAGGAGATTATTGCTACTATTAATGGTGAAAGTGAAGAGAATTAAAAGATAAATTTCTAAATCATTTTGGAGAGTTCAATAGCTGAGTTTTGTTACCTGCCAGCCCTACTTCTTTTATATGATAAGTGATCTTTATGTCATACTTTTTAAAATGCCTATCCGTGTTGTTTATTAAGAAGAGAGAACATAAGGTAATGTTAACCTGTTCCAGATCCTGTACAGGCTTTACCTCAAAAGCGAGGAAAATTGCCGTGGATGATAAGAGACCACTTTAAGCTCAAGGGAGAATTTGTCTATGAAAATGAAAACGAAAATAGTGTTTATACTCCTTGCCCTGATGGTGGTCTTTGCATCGGGATGTATGGAGCAAAAAAAGGAAATTGTCATAGATAAGCCTGGTAATGTCTCTAGTTATGAATTTGAGATTTTTCAGAATGAGTCAAGCAATCAGACGCTTGCAAATACCACTACATACTACCTGCTGGAAAACGATACGAAAGTACAGGTTGTTCACATCGTAGTAAATACCAGTAAGCTTGAGATCTATCCTCCCGACATCCTGGGTGGCAGTTCAGAGGAAAGTCCTATTCAAAATTTCGTACAGCTTGTGGGCCCGGCAAACGAGACCGAAGCGAACCCGAAAACATTTGAAAAACTTTCCAGCAAAACGAACACATCGGATATTAATTATACTCTGACTCAGGAAGTTATCCAGGGTGTGAAAGTTATAAACCTGGAGCTTAAGGAGCCTGTTACAGGTTTTATTGCATATACGCTTGAGAATTCGGGAGAGCAGAGTTTTGCATTTGTTAAACACGATTCCGAATTCGTTCGCGTGGTACTTCCAGAAGGATATGTTACTGGCAACAGGGTATTCGGGATAGCAAGGCCTGAGCCTTCGAGTGTAACTTATGATGAAAAAGGAAGGCAAACTCTCCTGTGGATTCCCTCGAAGACGGGAGACCAGGAAGAAACCATTCAGGTGAAATACTATACCCAGTCAGCACCCCTGCTATTCTCAGCCGCAATTATAGTTCTGCTCTTCGGAGTCGGCCTTGTACTTTTACATTATTCCAGAAGTAAAAAGAAACTTGAGGCTGTTAGAGGAATTCTCGATCTCGAAAAAGAATATGAGAAGAAGCAGCGAAAAAGGAAATGATCTGGAAGATATTTTCTCTCCAGATTTTATTCATAAATAACAACTTTTTTTTGAAGTTAATAAATTATTTATGACAGTTTATCGTATTTCTTTATTGATGAAAACCTGGGGAAAAATACGAGCTAAAGAGTTTTTTTCATCAGAATCAGTATCTGATGCCGTAACTCCTATTATAGGTTCTCTTCTTATGTTGATTGTTCTGGTTGTACTTGCAAGTGTGACTGCTATCAGTTTTTCCAATATTGCCAATGAAGGCAAAAGCACTCAACCGCTGATGGCAAGGATTTCACTTGAATCGTGCGAAGGAGGGCTTTCCTCTACTAATTTTAGTGAGATAAACGACGAAGAGACAGCAAATTTTCAAAAAAACAGGATTGTGCTTCTACACAAAGGAGGTGACTCTCTTCCTCTTGACACCATATCCATAAAGATTTCAGGAGATGGAAATGCCTACCAGGGTATTGTTACAGGAGGTGGACATCTTCTCTACGGAGATACACAGGTGATTTACGAAAACTTGGGTTCGAAAGAAAAAAATAACACATATGCAAACCAAAACGATGCACTACTTAAAGATGGTTTCTGGAGCGTTGGAGAAAGGCTGACTCTCCATGGGCGGGATAGATGGAAGTCCGATATTTCCACTGTAAAAGTAAGTGTCAATGGGGACAGTGATACCTCCAATAATTACGGCTTTAAAGCAGGATCTGAAATTACCCTCAAGGTTATTGACATTAAAAGCAGCAATGTCATTGCTGAACAAAAAGTTATTGTAAAACATGCAGTAAGCTAAAATTAAAAGAGAAGACTCTTCTCTTTTAGAATATTTCTTATTAATTTTGAGTAATTTCCATTATCGAATATCTTTCCGCAGATCAAATGATACTGGTAGTTGAAAGATACCTGTTTTCGGAAAATTCCCTTTTTTTTAAAATTATATGACTTTTAAGGCTTCCAGTATGGATTAATCCTCACATTAAAGGTTATATTTCAAATTATATACCTTATAAAGCTTTTTTTATAAATTTAAATTTTATAATTTCCTTATGCATGTAAGTATGTATATATTTTTTCCAGCTAATTCAAGGTATGTCAACCGTTGATGGTTGGCAGGAAAATTAGAAGACAATAAAACAATAGGACTTATGCTATTGAACTGAGAAATCAATAGCACGAATCTGCAAACCATTCAAATCAAAGTATGGCAGATTCATCAAAGTATGGCAGATTCATCAAAGTATGGCAGATTCATTCGTGATTTATTCTGAACCTCATATGCATGAGTCCCTTGTAAATAAAAACAAAATCAGGACAAATTATATTAAACACATTAAATTAAAAACAAAAGTAGGATAGTACTATGGGAAAGAAAACATTTGACGGAATAAAAAAGCTCATGTGTATGTTTACACTGGTCTTTTTTGTAATGTCATTGACAGTTGCATCAGTAAGTGCAGGGTCAAATGATACATATAAAGTAGAGAAGGCAAAGTTAGATACAGAGAAGGCTAAATTGGAAAATGAAAAAATAGTAATATTAAAAGAGAAAGCTCAGTGTGAAAAAGAAAAACAGAAGCTTGAAACACAGAAAAAGAAATTGAGCAAGAAAAATAAAACTGACAAAGAGTATCAGAACTGGCTCAAGAACTATAACAGCTTTTTAACCAAATATAATAAATGTCTAAGCAAATATAAAACATGGGAAACCAAATACAATAACTGTTTAAATAACTACAAAGTTCTGGAACAAAAATTTAATAAATAAAGGCAGTAAAAACTGACTATAACATAAAAATATAAAAGGTGGCTATAAAAGACAGTGTGCCAATTTTCTGTAAAATGATAAGTTTCTAGAAGTTATCGGATGGAAAATTCGATATGTGCAGATCAATTCCATCCATAGCATACAAAAACTTAACTTGAATTTACAGCAAACTTGCAACACTGCCAGGTAATTTCCTTCCGGGAATTACGCGCTTGAGGGACAAATAAAAGCATGAATTGACCTGTATGAGCATATATATTCATATATTTTAATACTTCATGCCGTTGATTTCTCAGTTCAAGTGCGTAATTCCTTCTTCTCAGTTCAAGTGCGTAATTCTTTCTTAAATATAAGCTCTCTTATTATAAATATATTCATTTTTTTCTGCTTCATTCCCTGTTACGTATATATTATTAAAACTATCTGGGATCTACTTATTTGTTCTGAATTTGGAAAAACTGATTTTTTTTTATAAGCGCTATTCTCATTATACTCGTTTTGCCTTTTACTGGATCTGAATAAGTCAAATTAAAGTCCGGCTCTTTCGATCAATAGATCTGCCACATATTTTGCGTCTTTCAACGGAAAATCCTTTTCAGTAATCAGGCCTTCCGCCTCTCTTGCAGTAACTTCAGCACCACCGATTCTGCCTGTGGTGTCAAGCCCTTCAGGCAAGGCAGCAATCAACTCATCCATCGTATTTATGGGAAATTTTGCATCTTTAAGTATTTCAATAATCTGTTCGTAAACTTCTTCCTTTATGCCCATCTATTCCCTCCTATACGGGTCTCTTTGTTTCTCGATTTAAATAGCCTATGAATATTGACTCCTGCCTATAATCCTGTTTTCATTTTATTTCCACATTTCCTTCAGGTTCACTTTTCCCCGTAGATTAAATGGTACTTGTAACTGTAGGCTATTCGTTTCCTGAATGGCATATTCTCTCTCTGAAGATCCATGATATCTTTCAGGTCGATGTCTTTTATATTTTTGAATCCGGCAGCCCTGAAATATTCAAGCATTTTTTCAGGAGAGACTCCATGCCTGTTTGGAAGTTCGCTGTCTATCTCCTTAGAGTAATTTCCTTTTCTGGGATTCCTTCTTTCAACAAGCAAAGTGCAGAAATCACTTACAAGTCTCCTTGCGTTTGTTTCGATTGAACCGTCATTCCAGACTCCATCGATAACAATAAGCTTTCCTCCTTCCACAAGCACTTTTTTCCAGTTCTGGACCGCAGTATCAGGGTGCGGAAGGGTCCAGAGGAGGTGGCGGTTGACAACTACATCAAATGACCCTGCCTTAAAAGGAGGAGCCTCAGCATCCCCTTTTTTGAAAACACTGTCAAACCCTCTTCTGGAAGCTTTTTCCCTGGCTTTTGCAAGCATTTTTTTTGAAAGGTCAAGGCCTGTAACATGATGTCCCATTTCAGCAAACAACAGCCCGATTTCGCATGTCCCGCAGCCTACGTCAAGCACTTTCAACCTGCCCGGAGGAAGCAGGTTTTTAAACACTTTTTTCCAGGCTTCTCTTTCAGCTTCACTCTTAATCCCATGCCCTTCATTGCTGTCATAGGTCTCGGATGAAACATCCCATATGCGGGCAATGGTCTGTTTGATCTGGTTTTCCTGAATGGTCATATTTTAACAACTCTCTTTATGTTTTCAATCGAGGTAATGGTCCCGTTATCGAGATAGGCAATCCTGTGGCAGACCTTCCTTAACACCTCAAGGTCATGCGAGATCAGCAGGTAGGAAACGCCTGTCTCCCTCTGAAGCTTCTGCATAAGGCGCAGAATCTGTGCCTGCACTGAAACATCAAGCATAGAAGTCGGCTCGTCAGCAACTATAAAATCAGGAGATAAAGCCATGATCCTTGCAAGTACTATCCTCTGGATTTCCCCTCCGCTGAGCTGGATCGGATAACGAGCAAGGTGTTCAGGAAGCAGCCCTGTAAGCTCTGCCAGTTCCTCTCCCCGCTTCAGGAGGGCATCTTGCTTCAGCCCGGAATGGAGTTTAAGGGGCTCTATTAGGTTCTCAAAAGCTTTCATACGAGGGTCAAGAGAAGTCTCAGGGTGCTGGAAAATCATCTGGATTTTAGGGCGCAGTTTCCGGAACTCTTTTTTTCTCATATTCAGTATATTCGCTTCCTGAACCCGGATTTCTCCCCCTGTGGGTCTTTCAAGCCCTACAATACATTTGCCAATAGTGGTTTTTCCGGACCCGCTTTTTCCGAAAAGTCCCAGGGTTTCTCCGCGAGATACTGAAAAACTGACGTTTGTGAACACCTCCAGAGTCCCAAAGCTCATTGCCAGTTCGTCTACTGCAAGGACTGGAAGTGACATCTGATCCACCCTCCGTTATGTTTTTTCATTTCAGGGTGTTTTCTGAAACACTCAATACTCGAGTACCTGCATCTCTCATGGAAAAAGCAGCCCTCAGGAAGGTCTATCCTGCTTGGGCTCTGCCCGCTCAGGGGAACAAGCCCGTTCCTCGGTTGAGCTCGAATAAGCCCTTTTGTATAGGGATGCGAGGGTGTGTTCAATACCTTTGAAGCTTCATCCAGTTCCACAATCTCTCCTGCATACATCACAGCTATCCTGTCGCAAACCTCAAGAGCCAGATCAAGGTCATGGGTGATCAGGAGCATTGTCTTCCCATACTCTTTTTTAATCTTAGTGAAAAGCTCCACTGCTCCTTCCTTTGCCTCGGGGTCCAGCCCTTTTGTAGGTTCATCCGCAATTACAAGTTCGGGCTCAAAAGAAAGAGACATGCAAGCGATCAACCGCTGCCTCATGCCTCCAGACAGCTGGTGGGGATAGAGATCACAAAGTTTTTCGGGATCTCTCAAAAGAAGTTTTTTCATAAGCTTCAGCGATTTTTTCATTCCCTCTTTTTTGTTAACTCCTCTTTCTTCGAAAACCTCCTCTATCTGAAGCCGGTTTTTCAGAACTGGGTTCAGGGCTCCAGCGGGATTCTGAGGCATGAGGGAAATGCGTTTCCCCCGGATTTTTCTGAGTTCTGAAGGTCTAAGAGAAAAAATGTCCTGTCCATGAAAAAACACTGTTCCCGAAACAATCGCATTTGCCGGAAGCAGCCTCAGCAGGGAAAGACCAATAACAGATTTCCCTGACCCGCTTTCTCCAATTACCCCAAAAGTCTCTCCTTCCCTTATCTCAAAGAAAACGTGAGAAACTGCTTTTACAGTGTTCTCCCCCGCAGGAAATTCAACCGAAAGGTCTCTTATTTCAAGCAGACTCAATCGATTTCGCCTCCATCGTGGTTCGGGTCAAGGATATCTCTCATACCGTCTCCAAGAATGCTGAAAATGATAACAATAAAGGTTATGGCAAGCCCTGGAAAGATCGTCTGGTAAGGAGCTGTCCTCATGAATTCCTTTCCTGCAGAAAGCATTGCTCCCCATTCAGGCACATCTGCAGGCAGTCCTATTCCGAGGAAACTCAGTGTAGCAATAGAGAGAATTACATGTCCGAAATCTATTGTGGCCAGCACGAGAAGAGTGGCTATGGCATTGGGCACAATATGCTTGCGGATTATGTAGAAATCTCCGGCCCCTTCTGTTACAGCAGAAAGGACAAACTCCTGTTTTTTGATTGAAAGGACCTGCCCCCGCATCATCCTGGCGTACTTTGCCCACTGGACTATAGAGAGGGCAAGCATCAGGTTGAAAACTCCGGTCCCGAGTGCCCCCATAATAGTTAGAGCAAAGATGATCCCTGGAAAAGAAAGGAAGATATCTATAACCCTGGAGATGCTTTCATCCACAAAGCCTCCATAATAGCCTGCTGCACAGCCCGCAGCAGTTCCCAGAAACAGGGAAATCAGCACTACTCCTGAAGCAATTGAAAGGGAAGTCCTGGCTCCTATCAGAATTCGGCTCAGGAGGTCCCTTCCGAGGTAATCGGTACCCAGGATGTGCTCCTCTGAAGGGCTCAGATTCTTGTTCTTCAGGTCAATTGCATTGGGGTCGTAAGGGGAAAGTAGGGGAGCAAAAATGGCAAGCCCGGCAAAAAGCAAAAGGGCTGCCAGTGCAAAAAGCATATCTTTTCTTTGAAAAACTCTTTTTGCAAATTGACTTCCGTAAGCTTCTGGAAGCGAGAAATTCTTTTTTCTTAACTTATTAGCAAATACATTGTCCATAGTATCAGCCGTACCTTATCCGTGGGTCCAGATGCGTATAGAGAATATCCACAAAGAAATGCACAAAGAGGAACATCGTAACGATCGCAAGCACACAGCCCTGGACCACAGGCAAATCCCTGGCAGAAATTGAGTCCACAAGAAGGCTTCCTATCCCTGGCCAGGCAAAGATCTTTTCAATCACAACGGTTCCTCCAAGCAAGCTTCCCATCTGAAAACCAATAACAGTGATAACAGGAAGCATGGCATTTTTAAGGGCATGCCTGCTTACGATTTTCCATATAGGAAGCCCTTTGGCTTTTGCAAACCTGATATACTCCTGTCCCAGGGTTTCAAGCATGCTTGTCCTTGTAACCCTCATAACAGCAGCAACGGAATGAAGAGAAAGAGCTGTAGCAGGCAAAAGTAGATTTTCCAGGCTCCCGTACCCTGTCACAGGCACGAGTTTCAGCTTCAGGGAAAATATCAGGATAAGAAGCAAGGCTACCCAGAAACCGGGCATTGAAACTCCAAAGAGAGTCACAATCCTAAGAATGTGATCCGAAATCTTGTTTTCCCTGAGGGCCGAGTAAATTCCCAGGCTTACTCCTGCAAGTATTGCAATTAACATACTCACCACTGCGAGCTGAATAGTTGCTGGAAGGCGTAAAGCGAGAAGATAAAGGACTGGCTTTTTGAAAACATAGGAGGTTCCGATGTCCCCTTTCAATACTGCTTCTTTAACCCATTTGAAAAACTGCAGGTAAAGAGGATCATCCAGGTCGTATCTATCTGAAATCTGGTTAAGCTGTTCGTCTGTTACGCTTTCTTCCAGGCCCACGAATGTGTGTTTGAGGACTAACTCAGCCGTACCTCCCGGAATTACGTTCATAAGGAAAAAGGTCAAAGCACAAACTGCAAAAAGCGTAAGTGCCATGAAACCTACCCTTTTTATGAAATATTTCATGTTTTTTCCTCAATTCGGACATAAAGCAAGGAAGCCTATCTATCCGTATTACTTTGAGTGAATATGGATCCAGGGTTAGAGTCTGAAAAATCCAGACCCTTCCCTGAAAATCCCTTCAGCTTTTATTTTCCAAATGCATGTCCGCATTTATGCGGTAGTCGTGGGCTGTAGGGTCGAAAACATATCCTTTTACATAATCTTTTTTCACGATTGCACAGCCGTAGTAAGCCACTATGATCATGGGCTGTTCATCATAAACGATAGATTCTACCTCATTGAACTTTTTATAGCGTTCATTCAGGTCCGTGATTTTTCTGGCTTCCTTTATCAGAGCATCTACTTTCGGATTGGAGTATCCAGGCCCATTATCAGTGCCATTTGTCATGTACCAGTTCGTAAGAATATATTCCGGATCAGGGACCATTGCAATATTGTAAGCGGCGAGGTAGAGGTCCCAGTTGCCCTTTTCTCTTCTGTCATCTATTGACCCCATTTCCAGCACTTCGGTTTCGGCATCTATACCTGCTTCTTTCAGTTGGGCAGTTATAGCTTCAGCCATTGGGGGAAGTCCAGGCCTTGCAGCATAAGTCATCAGGTTGAGCTTGAGGGGTTTTCCGTCCTTATCCCTTATCCCGTCCCCATCAGTATCCACCCAGCCTGCAGCTGTCAGGAGCTCATCAGCTTTCTTAAGGTTCTGACTGTAGGGCTTTAGACTCTTATTTGCCCAAACCATTGTTGGCAGGAAAGGTCCACCGGCAGCTTCTCCTACATTATATAGCACATTTTCTGCAATGTCAGACCTGTTAATGGCATAGGACATAGCCTGCCTTACTCGTACATCTTCAAGGGGTTCATGCTTTAGATTAAGGTCAATTTTATAGACTCTGGGAGTTTTGTACTTCTCCACATTAATGCCATCTATAGCGTTAATCCTGTCAGTTTCACTATATGGCACATCGACAGTAAAGTCAAGTTCTCCATTTTCGATTGCCATTGCTCTTGTGTTAGGGTCAGGTATCCCTTTAATGATCATTTTATCAAGACCAACTTTCCCTCCCCACCAGTTTTCATTTTTCACGACAGTAAGTGTCCTGGTCTGATCATCAAAGGATTCAAATTTATAGGGGCCTGTTCCAACAGGTTTTACGAATTCTCCTTTTTCGTCATAAGAAGAAGGACTTATTATAGCAGTATCCGGATAGTGGAGAATTCCAGGAAGAATTGGGTTAATTTCCTTGGTTTTGATTTTAATAGTATAATTATCAACTGCTTCTATAGAATCTATATTTAGCATGGAAGCAACTTTCGGATTTTCCGAGATTACTTTTTCCAGAGTGAATTTCACTTCTTTTGCAGTCATTTCACTTCCGTCATGGAAAGTAACATTATTTCTTAGCTTGAATTCCCATGTGTCTTCATCAAGCTGTTTCCAGGAGGTCGCAAGCCCTGGCTTAAGAGAGAAATTTTCATTGGCGCCAACAAGCGTTTCGGTTACTGCAGCTTTCTCGCAGATCAAAGTTCCAGCATCGCCATCAATGGGATTGATCGATTCTATATCCCACATTTCTCCAAGCACGAGTGTATTATTTTCAGAGCCTCCTGCTGTCTGGGAAGCGCTATCTGATCCTGAGGTAGCTTCCATCCCGGAGACTGCATCTTCCGCTTCATTTTCTGTACTGCTGCACCCGGAAGTCGTCAGGATAGCGCAGGTCAGCAGGATAATTAACAATATAATCAAGGGGGAGTTTTTATTTTTCATTTCGGAACACCATCTTTTTTAATGAATATTATTTTCGGCCGCAGATGAGGTAGTACTGATAACTGCGTACAATTCGTTCACCTAACGGCATCTTCTCTTTCTGAGCATCTCTTACTTCTTTCAGGTCAAGAATCTGGATATTTTCAAAGCCTGAATTCAAAAGGTACTCCTTTACTTTTTCAAGCGGAGCTCCTCCGAAATGCGGGAGCCTGGCTTTGAGTTCATCAGAATAGTCCGAGTGTCCTTTTCGGGGATTTTTTCTTTCAAGAAGCAGGGTCAAAAGATCACCTGCATTTTTGCGAGCCCTGGATCCCAGGGTGCCGCTGTCCCAGACTCCATCAACAATCACGACTTTCCCATTTTTCCGCAGAATTCTGTTCCAGTTCTCCACGGCTACTTTCGGATTAGGGAGCGTCCAGAGAAGATGACGGCTAAACACAATGTCAAAAGAAGATGTATCAAAAGGAGGGTTTTCTGCATCTCCCTCCCTAAAGATTATGTCAGCTCCACAGGCTTCAGCCTTTGCTTTTGCGATTTTCAGCATTTGTCCGGAAATATCAATTCCTGCAACCTCATGCCCCATCTCAGCAAACAGTAAGCTTAATTCTCCTGTCCCGCAGCCAACGTCGAGAATTTTCAAACTTTTTTCCGGGAAGACCTTCAAGAATGCCTGCTTCCAGGCGTCTCTTTCTTTTTGAGTCTGGATCCCGTGTCCTGCATGTGTATCAAAAGTCTCGGATGCAAGGTCCCATTTATGGGCTACCATTTCTTTAATCTGGATTTCTGAAGAAGACATTAACAGGTACTTAATTATCTTATGATTAATAATTTTCTATTTTGTAATACTATTTGTAATAAAAATATTTTTTAATAATATTAAGTATAGTTAAATTTTAAAAAAATATAAAAAAAGAGTTTATCTCTGTTTATTTTTTACTTAACAGCAATCTTCGTAACTGAAGCCCAGGGAAATGGCTACTGGAAGGTTTCAACGGAGGCAAAAAACTGAAAATCTTGGCTGAAAATTTTGGAAAATATCAAAAACATACGTTTGAGTAAACATGGAATTTTTCAAAAAACGATAGTAAGGAGTATTGCAAAATTTAACGGTCATCTGTGGAAAGGCGGCCGAAGTACAATAAAGTATATATATAGGTTATAGGAAATAGGTAACTGTTTTCCTATAAATACTCTGTTTCAGAATTCTAATAACACCATAGACGTTCCTCAATCATTAATTATACATATCCTGCAACCTTGCGTATATTTTTACAGGGTAAAACCTCTATATGCATTATGTTTGTTTGAACATAACAGCTAAATAATCAAAAGTGTGTCAGGCGTTTCTATGAATCGAAAAATACATACTATAGTGCTTCTCTCCCTCCTGCTTCCAGTTGTTATGCTCTGTGGATGTGTAGAAAATACGGATCAACAGGCTGAACCAAACTCAAGCACTGAGCTTCAGAATTCAAGTACCGTGCAAATCACCGACATGCTGGGAAGGCAGTTAACTGTGCCTGTGGAAATATCCTCGATTATAGGTACTTCTTCACCTTCCGCTATCCTTGTGTATATGCTTGCACCAGATAAACTTGTAGGCTGGAACTCCAAACAAAATTTCACCCAACCCTTCATGGATGAAAATTACTCAAATCTACCTGTAATAGGAAACTGGTTAGGAAGCAAGACCGGAAATTATGAAACTATAATTGATATGCATCCTGACATTGTTATTGAAAGCACAGCCACAAATGGAGAAACTAATGAAGCTATAGAACGCAGGCAGGAAAATCTCGGCAGCATTCCAGTGGTAGCTATTAATGATTCTATTCTTTTTGTGACACAATCCGATCCTACTATCGAATATGTGGGCAAGCTGCTTAATTGTGAAGCCCAGGCAAAAAAACTGATTGAATTCCGCAGTTCAATCCTTAGTGAGATAAATAACACTGTAAAAGATATTCCTGAAGATAAAAAAGTACGGGTTTACTATGCCGAAGGCCCTAAAGGTCTGATGACCGATCCTTCAGGCTCGCAACATTCTCAGGTAATTGATATCTGCGGAGGTGTCAACGTTGCCGACTGTCCCCTTACGTCCGGAAGCGGCATGACTCAAGTCTCAATAGAACAGGTCATGAACTGGAACCCTGAGATAATTATTACCTCAAATCCACAGTTCTATTCGACAGTTTACTCTGATTCTCTCTGGGCAAGTATAGATGCTGTGAAAAATAAGAAAGTATATCTCGCTCCTCAGAATCCTTTCTGCTGGATTGACAGACCTCAGGGTCCTCACCTTATCCTGGGAACTGCTTGGACTGCAAAACTGCTGTATCCGGATCTTTTCGCAGATATGGACCTCTCCAAGCTGACACGTGAGTTCTACTCAGAATTCTTCCACTATGACCTTAAGGATGAAGAACTTAACATGCTCCTTAACCCTGCAACTAAAACCTGAACATGAGTGAAAATTTCTCTCTAGGAATCATATGAAATAGGACTTATACACTTGAGAAACAAAATCAATTACGGCAACGGCTGTGGATTAAAGTTCCATTTTAAACAGTTAGTGGTCTGGTGCTGTTGATTTTTTAGTTCAACTGCGTAAGTCCTAATGAAATTTACATTTTTTATTGGGGCAAGCAACGTGGGCAAATTTCAATTTTTGCCCTCGTTTTACCCTTATTAATTATTTGTCTCTGTTTATATCTGCTTTAAATAGGTACGCTTTAAAATATAATGTATGTAGAGCACGTCTTATCCAAACTTTAAAAAAGAATTCCTCTATATTGTCCTTTTTTAACAGGAAATCCCTATTTTCATCGATAATTTTATAAAATATATGTTTATATATATTGAGCGCGAAAGTTCTGTCTTCCGTTTTTATAGATATGTTGAGCGTTACATATCTGGAAGCTATAGAGCTCAGGCTGGTGTTTTTTTTCTGTGGCCGGCCAATATTAGGTTCTATCCCTTATATTGGAATTTCGCCCCGATATAAAATGAAAATAAGTAAGTTCCTGTAAAAAAGTTACTTATAAAGTTACCTATAAATACACTGTATCCTTCTGCGTTATGTTGGAATTTAAAGAATTAGGACTTAGGACTTGTGCGCTTGCGAGACGAAATCACGCACAATAAGTCGTAATTACAGAGGAGGTTTAGACAGTTAAAGGTTTAACACTATCCACGTTTCAACCGTGTAAGTCCTGACAATATAATTCCTCTAGATAACCTGGCTGTCTTAAATTCATCCTATTGGTACTTAATATCTTTAGCGTTATGTTTATTTAAACATAACGGTGAAACCCACGGTGGTGTACAAATATTGCATAAAAATTCAAATGAAGAAAAACACCAGATGGAGACGATTCTGAAGCAGGTAAAGGATCCAGAACTACTTTCACAGATTGAAAAAGTAGTTCCCTTTCACGGCTTCCTTACCTCTGGGGCGTTAATCGGTATCCAGATGCTCAATATCGCAAGACGGGAGCTCGATGTTCGGGAAGGGGAACGCATATACGTGACCTGCGAAACAAAAAGCTGCATGCCTGACCCATTCCAGATCCTTGCTGGAGCTACCATCGGAAATAATGGGTTAAAGATAATGAACTATGGGAAGATGGCGGTCACGGTAAATAAACAGGCGCCTGAAGGAGCTAAAAGCATAAAAGGTATCCGAATTATCCTCGACCCTGAAAAAACGAAGGATTATCCCAAACTCCACGCCTGGTTCCTGAACACTGAAAAACTCCCTCATACGGAGGTTTTACCAATCCTCCTGGCTGCGGGAGATAAAGTGTATTCCTGGAAATTTGTGGACCTTGAGGTTCCTGTTCGAAGAAAAAAGCGGATACTTTGCTGTAAAAATTGCGGTGAAATGTTCATTCAACATGATAACGAGCTGCTGTGCGGCGGTTGCACAGAATAACGTTGAGAGGTAAGCAAAATGGAAGAAGATATGCGATTGTCTGTCTTTGCCGAAAAAAAAGACAAGCAGCTGATCTATTTCCCCGAAAAATGCATTGGCTGTGGGACCTGCGTACAGGCATGCCCCAAAGGCAACCTGGCAGTTGGAGCTGTTGGAGCTATAACAAGAGGTTTGTTAGATGCGGATTTTCTGGAAATGAAAGACAGTGAAGCCTGCCTTGTCTGTGGAATTTGTGCGAAAGTTTGTC
>NZ_LZPK01000038.1:0-25304 GCF_001729375.1 Methanosarcina sp. A14
CCTATATGGGAAATCATTACAGGACTGTCACTTGCAATTGCAGGAAACGATCTCTTCATGATGATGCACCCAACATCAGTTGCTGTACTGAAGCAGATTACCCAGACATTATTCGGTTCAATTGAGGCAGAGCCGGTTGATATTGCTAACTGGATCGGAACGGAGGTGTAAAAAATGAAGATAAACAGCCCATTAGAAGCGTACAAATACCTCCCCCAGACCAACTGTGGAGAATGTGGAGAAGCAACATGTATGGCATTTGCTTCAAAGCTCATAGACAGGTCAGGAAAAACAACAGACTGCGCACCGTTGATTAAAGAGAAAAAGTTTGCAAAGAAGCTTGCAGAACTTGACAGATTACTTGCACCTGAGATTCAAGAAGTTGAAATCGGAGTGGGTGAAAGAGCAGTCAAGATCGGGGGCGACGATGTACTTTACCGTCACAAGTTGACTTTCTTCAACAAGACGAAGATGTTCTTCGATGTGACGGACACAATGGAAGAAGCCGCACTTGTTGAAAGAGTTAATAATATTGCTAACTTCAAGAAGTTCTATGTAGGGCACCACCTGCTCCTTGACGGTGTCGCAATAAGGTCAGTATCAAACGATCCAGAAAAGTTCGCAGCAGCGGTTAAGAAAGTGGCAGAAGTTGGATTGCCAATGATATTCTGTTCATTTAACCCTGCGGTTCTGAAAGCAGGACTTGAAGCGGCAAAGGATAAAAACCCACTGATATACGCTGCAAACAAGGACAACTGGAAGGAAGTAGGAGAACTAGCACTTGAATACAATGTCCCTGTGGTGGTTTCAGCAATTAATGACCTTGATGCCCTCAAGACTCTGGCAAAAACATTTGCAGAGGCAGGTATTAAGAACATTGTTCTTGACCCAGGAACATATCCAACCGGTAAAAGCATGAAGGAGTCCTTTACCAACTTCCTGAAGATCAGGAGAGCAGGCATTACGGGAGATACAGAGATTGCATACCCGATCATGGCTCTGCCGTTTACTGCCTGGATGGCTGGAATTTCGGACCCTGTCAGCGCCTCGTACTGGGAAACTGCAATGGCTGCAGTGTTTACAATCAGGTATGGCGATATTATGATTCTCCACAGTATGGAGCCATATGCCACACTGCCTGAGGTACACCTGGCCGAGACAATCTACACTGACCCGAGAACTCCTGTAGCTGTGGACTCAAAGATGTACAAGGTAGGAAGCCCAACAGCGGATTCACCTGTACTCTTTACCACAAACTTCGCTCTGACTTACTACACAGTAGAGAGCGACCTTTCCTCAAACGACATCGACTGCTATCTGCTTGCGGTTAACACCGATGGGATTGGTGTCGAAGCATCTGTTGCCGGTGGCCAGCTGAATGCGGACAAAGTAAAGGATGCATTTGATAAATCAGGATTTGACCTCAAAAAGGATGTTACACACAATACTGTAATCATTCCGGGTCTGGCTGCACGTCTACAGGGCGACCTTGAGGACAAACTCGGTGCAAATATTCTTGTGGGACCAATGGATTCAGGAAGACTGCCTGGATTTATGGAAAAGAACTGGCCTCCAAAGAAATAAGTAGAAAATAAATTTGAATATTAATATTCCGTGTCATAAAGACACGGAAATTTCTTTTTTTGACACGGAATAAAGTTTATTGAAACTTTTACAAAACGCAATTGTTTACTTTCCAGATAGACTAAATCACAAGAAATCTTATACATTTTCTGTTTTAATTTTCCTTGGTGAAGCTCCATTTTTAATTTAGATATGTAATCTTCATTGCTGCCCTGGGTTTAAGTTAGACATCGATGAGCTGATACCATTTCCTGTTAAAAGCGTGGAGAAAACAGAGCATAAAAGTCTCGTCTAAATAAACTCTCCTATCGGTGGCTCGGTGTAGTCTGTTGGGACTGGGATAAATGTTCAATAATCGCGAAAGCCATTCCAAAGTTAGACCCTGCAAATTACTTGGTACCTCTGAAAGCATGGCTGTGTTTTCTCCTTCAAAACTTCATGGAGACTTCGGAGGATGTTCGGAAACGAGATGCTACGAACACTACACACGTTTTGTGATCGAAATTAAATAGGCTGCATCAGCTGACCCAGCTTGTTGGTGAGCTTTATATTCTCTGAATAGTCGACCGGACAGACGACCACTGAGACCACATCTTCGGAAAGGGCTTTCTTGAGCGTTGGTAAGAGGTCAGCCGCAGCCTCAATGAAATAGCCCCTAGCCCCAAAGCTCTCAGCGTAGTTGACAAAGTCCGGGTTACCGAAATCGACAAAGGAGTGGTGCCCCAGTTCCAAGTCCATTTTCCATTTGATCAGGCCATAGGCACCGTCAACCCAGATAAGTACAACGAATGGAATATGCTCACGTATCGCAGTCTCCAACTCTTGGGAATTCATCAGAAAACTGCCATCACCTGTTACGGCTAGCACCTTCCGGTCAGGATAAGCTAGCTTCGCGCCGATTGCACCGGGCACAGCAAATGCCATTGTTGATAAACCATTCGAGATCACGCAAGTATTCGGCTGATTCGTCGGGTAGAGGCGGGCCATCCACATTTTCAGGGAGCCTGTATCAACCAGCGCTATGTCCGACTCCCCCATGACCGCACGGATATCGGATACAAGTCGCTGCGGTTTGACGGGATATGCATCAGTATGTGCTCCATACTCGAGCTCTTCCTTGAGCAAATTTCGGATTTTCCGGTCCGCGGCATCCAAACCCTCTTTTGGAGTTACTATTGCGGCCAGCTCATCAAGCGCAGCTGAGATGTTCCCCTCAACGCTGACGGTGACAGGATAGTGAGTGTCGATCTCAGCCGGATATCGATGCAGGTGCAGAATTTTCTTGTCAGCATTGGGATTCATGCGGACGGGATCAAACTCCTGAAGGTCGTAGCCGACACAAACTATCACGTCCGCTTCGTCGAATCCAAAGTTTACATAGTCGTGTTTCATGAACCCCATGGTACCCAGGGAGTTAGGATGATCATCAGGAAAAATACCCTTGCCCATAAACGTAGTTGCGACTGGGATCCGAAGGCGTTCGGAAAATCGGACAAGCGCATCTCCAGCATGGTCTCGCACTGCTCCGTGACCTGCAAGAATGATCGGTTTGGTCGCTGCTTGCAGGACGTGCGCAGCGTGCGCAATCTGTGAGGAACCTGGCATACTGTCTGCTTCGTAGGACTGAGAAAGCGGACGCAAGCCGGTGAGGCCCGAAATCGCCTCTACATCCTCAGGAACGCAAAGATAAACGGCACCCGGCCTTTCAGTTTTGGCTTTTTCGAACGCTTCCCGCACCATCTCGGGTATGGCAGCGGAACTGACAATCATTCCGGCCCATTTAGTAACCGGTTTGAACATGTTCAGCAGATCTATAACCTGATGTGTCTCCTTATGGATGCGGTTGAGACCGACTTGGGCGCTGATTGCCACTAAGGGAGTGCTGTCTGTGAAGGCATCGGCGGTTCCTAAAAGCAGATTAATCGCACCCGGTCCCAACGTGGATATACAAACTCCCGCTTTGCCCGTGACGCGGCCATAGATATCGGCCATGAAAGACGCGCCCTGTTCATGACGCACCACGATGAAGCGAATAGTCGAGTCCTTCATGGCATCGATAAGCCTGATGTTCTCCTCGCCTGGTAGCCCAAAAATATACTCTACGCCCTCGTTCTCGAGGCACTGGACAATTAGCTGAGCTGCGGTGAGGGTTATATCTTCTGCCACGATCTTCTCCTTTATGATCTGACTTTTGTTCTCCAAGTTGGTGTCCCTATGAACGGACTTAGCTTCATGCTGATGTCTAAGAATTTCCATCGCTTATCCTCCCTATACTCTCTAACTACATTATCCGCTTCGTGACGTGAGCGGGTGCACTGTGTCCTCCGGCTATAATGAGTGCACCTCGATTGGTAGTTTTTCTTATGATCCCTGTTGCCTTTCATTTCACACCCCATTTATATGCTCACCATAATATACTCATTTTTCTGTATAATTAATTGTATATTTAAAAAATATGTGCAAAGATTCTGAATCACATCATCTATGGGCCAGAGTCGGATAGTCCGTGTAGCCTTTCGCACTGCCCACATAGAAGGTGGCCACGTCCGGCTCGTTCAGCGGGGCATTCTGCCTGAAGCGCTCTGGCAGGTCAGGATTGGCCAGGAATGGCACTCCGAAGGCGATCAGGTCGGCCTCGCCCCTGGCAATGGCTTCATTCCCGCTGTGGAGGCCATAGCCACCGTTCAGTATAAACGTCCTTTCGAATATTTTGCGCAGGATCGGCCCAAACCGTGCCTTGGGTGGCACGAACCCAGACCGACCTCCGATTGGTTCGATTAAATGAAGGTAGCTCAGACCCGTTGTGTTTAGCTCTCTGGTGAAATAAGAAAAGGTCTCCCTGGGGTTGGCATCTGACATAGAATGCTCAGTATTATGCGGAGAGATTCGGTAACCGACACGGTCGCCGCCCCATACCTCGATGACGGCTTTCGTGACCTCAAGCGGCAGACGGGCTCGGTTCTCAAGACTGCCTCCGTATTTATCGGTTCGCTTGTTGGACCCACTCCGCAGAAATTGATCCAGCAGATAGCCATTGGCTCCATGGATTTCTACACCATCGAAACCTGCGGTTTTTGCGTTCTCTGCTGCCTGCCGGAACTGCTTGACGATGTCCGGAACCTCGTCGGTATTCAGGACCCTGGGAACAGGAATTGGCTTTTTTCCACCGGGTGTATGGGTAAAACCTTCGACTGGTAGCGCGGATGGTGCGACTGGTAAAGCGCCACCCAGTAATTCAGGATGGGAAATCCTTCCTACGTGCCAAAGCTGGATGAAAATCCTGCCGCCAGCCTGGTGGACAGCATCCGTTACCTTCTTCCAGCCGGCGACCTGTGCCGCAGAGTATATGCCCGGTGTATGCACATAGCCTACCCCCTGCGGACTAACCTGCGAGCCCTCGGTGATAATCATGCTGGCTGAGGCTCGCTGTACATAATAAGTGACCGTCAGTGAGACAGGAACGTCGGCATCACCTGCGCGGTTTCGGGTCATTGGCGCCATCACTATGCGGTTTGGCAGCGTGAGATCGCCCATCTGATACTGTGAAAATAAGTCTGTGTCTCCTGCTATGATGATCGTCTCCTTTAAGCCTGCAAAATCAGCAGCTATCTTTTTAGTAGTAGCTATCTTTTTAGCTGGATTCTTAGAATCTCATTGATATTTTCAATGCTCCCGCAATCATTGAACTGGTTCTGGTTATTGTCTCAGCGTTTAGCACCCAACCATTTTGCTACGCTTGCAATTTAACCTTGAATCACTAAATACGAGCTCTGGGAAAAATGACTTATAAGACAATTATTATGAGATTTTTATATAAATATTGGTAGCTTGCCGGATGTTACCGGGTATTTAAACTATCAAATCCCATTCTGAAAGTCAAAAACTGTGTTTTGTAAAAGTATAATATGTCTATAAAATAGAGTACCAAAAAAATCCAGTAACACATTATAATTACGGACTTCTGCTGAGCAAAATGAATCGCATGGAGGAAGCTGAAGTACAGTATAAACTTGCTCTAGAAACTGACCCCGAAGATACAGATATACATTGGAATTATAGAGTTCTCCTCGAAGAATTAGGACGTAAGAAAGAAGCTGCAATGCAGTATTTATTGCTTTGGGAGCCAATTCTGACAATGTATAAACATATCTCTTAAACGGTTCTGTGTAGTCTGCAAGTTTGGGATAATTTTTCAGGACTGATTACAATGCAAAAGACCTTTAGAAAATTTAATGGCAAAACCTTCATGCTTGACGAATTCAGCTATTCAAGTGTTTGTAAATCAGATGCAGAAAAGCGCAAAGCTATGTGGAAGAAGAATGGGCTTGGAGCCAGGTGCATAAAAAAGGCAAATGGCAAGTATGTGGTTTATCGGGAATATCATGGGGACCCGAATGATGTAGAAGGCTCATCACTGTTTCCTGTGGACTGAAAAGTTAAGCAAGCACAAAGATCAGTAATATTGTAGAACAAAATACATTGTAGAACAAAATACAGAAAATCCTTTCTGGTTATGAAGAAAGAAATGGGTATGCATACATGGTAATTTACTGAAAGTCTGAAGATGTAAATCCTTTTTTAGACATTGATGCCTTCTACAAGAGTCAAGTTTGAATTACGTAATTTCCAGTTACCAATAAGTCTTCTACCGTTACAAAATTGAATCTTTTTTGCTGTAATTCAGGGATCGCTCTGTCTAAAGCCGATACAATCCCAAAGTTTGCTTCACGAGTTCCACTGTGCCCATCATGACATAAAATAATTGATCCGTTTTCAGTAGTTCTCATTATGTTGTTGTAAAGATCTACTGGTCCATACGTGTAAATAAGAGGTCCGTCAAGAATAACAGCAGGTTCAGTTGAACTATCTGCTGAGCGACAGCTCCATAAAACGATTTTGAGGTCAAGTGCTTTTGCAATGTTATTTACTCTATCGTCAATACTGCCATAGGGAGGACGAAAGTATACAGGAGTTTTTCCTATCAAATTAGTAATTATATTTTTGGTTCTGGACAATTCATTATTAAGAATTTCTTCATCAGTAAGTCTGGGAAGAGCTAGATGATCATAAGAATGAACGGATATGAGATGGCCGTCATCATTTGCACGTTTGACAATTTCGCTACCTGTTACATATCTGCCCGTATAATCCTGAGCAACAATACTTTTGTCAATACAGTAACCAAGGAAAAAAAATGTAGCTTTGGCTCCATACTTTCGAAGCACGTCAAGAATATATGGGGTTATTCTGCCTGGGCCATCATCAAAGGTCAGAGCAATATTACGGATGTTAGGATTACCTTTTACAATTATTTCGTTTGACATTATAGATACCTGTGAAAGTTTTTGTTTGACCTTTGCTTCTTTTTTACCAGTGACTACCCGATATCTACTGCTCCGCAGCATGCGGGCGTGGAGGGAAGTTTCAGATTAATTTAATTTATTCACATTGAGCTTGAAAAAACATGAAAGGATTTTATTTAACTGGACCTGGTCTTGCTGGAATAAACAATCTGTTGTTGAATAGATGAGATAAAGAACTAAAAATATATTCTATTCCCTCGGATATTGTATCCTGGATAGCGATCTTCCAGGTTCTAGTAGCTGGTACGGGACAGGCAAAAACGAAGAAAGAATAGTCAGACTAAACATCCAGTACTGCATATTATAAGAGGTAATGAGGGATTATGATTATGGCAGTCAATGAGAAAGAAATGAGGATTAAGATAATCAAAGATGGACCGTATCGGATATTCTAGGCGGTGTTCCCATTGAATCTGCAGATGGCAGCATGTACGAATCCCGGAACAGAGTAACCATCTGCCGCTGCGGGAAGTCAGAGAACAAGCCCTACTGTGACGGCAGCCACTGGATGACCAGCCAGCAGAAGCTCGAGTTCAGGAAGAAGTGGGGCCTGGAATGAGTGAGTTCTTTGACTTATAGAGATTTTTAACTTGCGGAAATATAATCTCGCATAACAATCAGGCAATCCAAAAGCCAAAGTGAAAGCAATCAATGGGTGATTCCGCGATAAAAAATAGAGAATTCGAGGGTAGCCTCTGTATTCAAAATATCCTCGCTTCTTTATTTTAATATATCCTCGAACTCCTTTTGCTACAGATGCTGCCAAAGTCTCATCAGCCTGCTGCAAGTTTTCGATTGCACCTTGAATGGTGACATGGCTTAGGTCGGCCATAAGGTTGCCAATCATATGTTCCTGCCTGATCTTGTCAAGCGACCGATACCGTTCTTTAATCTGAGCAAAGTCGTTTGTTTTGAAGATCTTCAAGCTATTGAAGACGTTTATGCTACGATCAGGCGAGGTCGAATCGGTCAAGGTTCATCACCTTGGTCCAGGCCGCCACGAAGTCCTGGATAAACTTCTTCTGCGCGTCTGCGCTTCCGTATACCTCGGCCAGAGCCCGGAGCTGGGAGTTAGAACCGAAGATGAGATCGACACGCGTGCCGGTCCACTTGACTTTGCCAGTCTTGCGATCGCGCCCTTCAAACATATCCCTGGCGTTCGATACCGCCTTCCACTCAGTGCCCATGTCGAGCAGGTTCACGAAGAAGTCGTTGGTTAGCGCTTCCGGCTTCTGGGTAAAAACGCCGTGCTGGGTCTGTCCGAAGTTGGTGTTCAGCACGCGCATACCGCCAATGAGCACTGTCATCTCTGGTGCGGTCAGCGTCAGCAATTGAGCCTTGTCAACCAGCAACGCCTCGGCTGATACGGTGTATTGGTTCTTGAGGTAGTTGCGGAAACCATCCGCGATCGGTTCGAGTAAGGCGAAGGAGACAACATCGGTCTGCTCCTGCAAGGCATCCATGCGCCCTGGCGAGAAGGGGACCGTCACATCGTGACCAGCATTTTTCGCAGCTTGCTCGACGCCTGCACAACCAGCCAAAACAATCAGGTCAGCAAACGAGACCTTCTTGCCGCCAGAGGCCGCGCTGTTAAACTCGCTCTGGATACCTTCAAGAGTGTTCAGCACTTTCGCCAGCTCGGCCGGCTGGTTGACTTCCCAATCCTTCTGTGGCGCGAGGCGAATTCGTGCACCGTTCGCACCACCACGCTTGTCGGAGCCACGGAAGGTAGACGCTGAAGCCCAGGCGGTCGAAACCAGTTGCGAGATTGACAGCCCTGAGTCAAGGATCTTGTCCTTAAGGGAGGCAATGTCCTGTTCATCGATTAACTTGTGATTGACTGCGGGGATGGGGTCCTGCCAGATGAGCTCTTCGGCAGGAACCTCCGGACCGAGATAGCGGGCGCGAGGACCCATGTCGCGGTGCGTTAGCTTGAACCATGCGCGGGCGAATGCATCCGCTAATTGATCCGGGTTCTTGTAGAAGTGCCTTGAAATCTTTTCGTAGACGGGGTCGAACCTCAAGGAAAGGTCAGTGGTCATCATGCTTGGCGGGTGGCGCTTGGACGGGTCGTGGGCGTCTGGAATCGTGCCGGCGCCTGCGCCACCTTTAGGTTGCCACTGATATGCACCGGCCGGGCTCTTCGTCAATTCCCACTCGTAGCCGAACAGGATCCTGAAGAAGTTATTACTCCACTTCGTCGGCGTGTTGGTCCAGGTGACCTCCAGGCCTCCGGTGATCGTGTCACCGCCTTTGTCGGTGCCGAAACTGCTTTTCCAACCGAGGCCTTGCTCCTCGATACTGGCCGCTTCTGGCTCAGGCCCGACATGGGACGCAGGGCCGGCACCGTGGGTTTTGCCGAAGGCGTGACCGCCAGCGATAAGCGCAACGGTCTCTTCGTCGTTCATGGACATGCGAGCGAAAATATCACGGATATCCTTGGCCGCCGCGATCGGATCCGGGTTGCCGTTTGGACCTTCCGGATTGACGTAGATCAGCCCCATCTGCACGGCAGCGAGCGGATTTTCGAGGTTCCGGTCACCGGAGTAGCGTTTATCACCACCCAGCCACGTGTCCTCAGGGCCCCAATAGACGTCCTGATCCGGTTCCCAGACGTCCTCGCGACCGCCTCCGAAACCGAACGTTTTGAATCCCATAGTTTCCATGGCGACGTTACCCGCAAGAATCATGAGATCGGCCCATGAAATTTTCCGGCCATACTTCTGCTTGATCGGCCAGAGCAGGCGACGTGCCTTGTCCAGGTTGACGTTGTCCGGCCAACTGTTGAGCGGTGCAAAGCGCTGCTGGCCTCTACCGCCACCGCCGCGGCCGTCAAAGGCGCGGTAGGTGCCGGCGCTGTGCCACGCCATGCGAATGAACAAAGGACCATAGTGACCGAAGTCCGCCGGCCACCAGTCCTGCGAATCGGTCATCAGCGCCGCGAGATCTTTCTTCACAGCCGCTAGGTCGAGGCTCTTGAACTCTTTCGCGTAGTTGAAGTCTTCGCCCATTGGGTTGGACTTGGAGGAATGCTGATGCAGGATCTCTATCTTCAACTGGTTTGGCCACCAGTCGCGGTTCGATATGCCTCTACCGGTTTCTTGTTTATCTTCTCTGCCCGTTTCAGGGTTTTTTCTTTCGTCAGTCATAACGTTACCTACCCCCTACCATTGATAAAAATTCAAGATCAACTCTCCAGTATGCAATCTTTTTAATCTTGTCTCCTCCTAGAAGAATTGAGTGCCGATTGCCAGAGAGATTAATTTCGGTCCGTTTTCCAAAAGCTTAAAATTCTTACATGCTGTTTTGCCATGTCCAATTTACCTTTCCAATCCTGAAAGTTCGTTACTTTAGGTCTTACGACTCCGATTCTGGCTATATTTCCCCCTTTAATCATTACTAATAGTTCTATCCCTGAAGAAATTATTCCAATTCAGTATTAAAAACTATAACCACGGATATCTATTTAATATTGAGTATTAAATAATTAGAGCTTACGCGGTTGATTTGTTTTCTGCAGATCACATTGAAATAATATTGTATCCATTAAAATAAAAGCAATATATTCAAAAAAAATCTTTGAGATGAATGCAATAAATCCTGCAAAGTTTTCATTACCTATCTGCAAAGAGAAATACTAATAAAATGACATATGTTAAAAGGATCAACCAGCGTAGAGAATGAATTTTAGTCCTTGTTACTGAGATTTGCATGATATCTTTTTTTTCGATCACAATGGGCTTACGCATAGTTTTTTGATTATGATTTTTCAGGCATTACTTCAACGGTACTGGGATAATTATAAAATAATATGGAAAGAGGAATAAGCAATCAAATAAGGCCTGAAAATAAAAATACAATTAAAAAAAATTAAAAATAAGCCATCGGGAATATGTACCCATAGAAGCACAGAAGCTATTTCTGTAAAAATACCAACTACAAATATAATACCAACTACTAATACAAGTTTTAACGTTTATCTGCCAAAAAGAAGGCTGACCCGTGCCTTAAGAATTTTGCTTTCCTGCAGACTCGCAGGACATGAGTCCAAACGAATGGTTTCATTTCCCAATTTAAATCTATCCTATCAATTTTTCTATATAATACTTTGATATAAAATTATAAAAGCTTTTCATACTTCATATATGTAACAAATGATCATAATTTTTTATTATTTATTATGAAGAATTTATAAAATTTAACACCAAATGTAAATATATATCAAGATATATCATATATCAAAATAACTCACAAATGTGTATAATTCGACTATTGTACCAAAGTTTTTTTGACTCTCTGATTTAACATTTTACATAGATCCGTTACACCAACTGAATAAACTTTATTAATTTGAAAAATATATTTTGCATCCGAAGTGTCCCACACTTCGCGGGATGGCCTGGGTAAAAGAACTGAAAAATACTGAATAGAACTTTAAATTTACAGAAAACAAAAAGGTGCACTAACAACGCAAAAAGCTATCAGTAGTTGGTTTAAACGATTCACTAAGATTCACTAAGATTCACTAAGATTCACTAAGATTCACCAACTTTCACTAACTTTCACTAACTTTCACTAACTTTCACTAACTTTCTGAACTGTATGCTTTGTTATCAGCTATTCTTCACCGCAGGTGAGTATATGGACGAAAATATTCAGAAGCTCAATGAAAGAGCGAGCTACTATTCTGAACAGATCTTAAAACTACGAACTGAGATTAAAAACAAGATAATTGGGCAGGACGACATTATTGACAATATGCTTATAGCATTGATATCCCAGGGTCATATTCTACTTGAAGGTGTCCCCGGCCTCGCAAAGACCCTCATGGCCAGAACAATGGCAGAATGCCTTGATTGTGATTTTGTGAGACTTCAATTCACACCGGACCTATTGCCGGCAGATATAACCGGTACCAAAATATACAACCACAATGAAGCTTCTTTTTTCACACTTAAAGGCCCAATCTTTTCTAACTTTATCCTTGCCGACGAGATAAATCGTGCTCCTCCAAAGGTCCAGTCAGCACTTTTAGAAGCGATGCAGGAAAGACAGGTAAGTATACAGGGAGAAACTTTCAAACTCGAGCGTCCTTTCCTTGTAATGGCAACACAGAACCCAATAGAGTCAGAAGGTACCTATAAGCTTCCTGAAGCACAGGTGGACAGGTTCATGTTCAAACTTCTTATTGATTATCCCACTAAGGATGATGAAATTGAGATCATTGAGAGGTTTACGCAGGGTATACAGCCTCAGATATCGAAGATACTCACATCTGAACAAATTATTGAGATTCAGGATTTCAATTCCCAGATATACGCTGATAGAAAGATCAAGGACTATGTGGCACAGGTCGTAGATGCAACGAGACACCCACAGGCTTATGATGTTGACGCCGAAGGATACATAGAATACGGAGCATCTCCACGTGCATCTTTATGGCTTATACTTGCTGCAAAAGCACATGCAATGCTTGGCGGAAGAGGATATGTGATCCCTGAAGACATAAAAGCTGTTGCATACAACGTGCTTCGGCATCGTATACTTCTTAACTACGAGGCAGAAGTTGAAGAAGTCACCAGTGATCAGATAATTGCACAGATACTGAATAAAGTAAAAGTGCCATGAGCGCCCAGATCGAGATTTTCGCCAGGAAATTTTCACTCGGAAATTTTCGCCAGGAAATTTTCACTCGGAAATTTTCGCCAGGAGATTTTCGCTAGTGAAGAAGTGTACAAATCACATAGGGTTGTGTGCTATATGCAGAGTGCAAAAGAAGTCATTAAGCAAGTAAAACGTATAGAGATCAGTACAAAACAACAAGTAGAAGGACTGATCACTGGGAACTATCACTCTGTATTCAAGGGTCAAGGTATCGATTTTTCTGAAATCAGAGAATATAGGGCAGGTGATGATGTCCGTGCAATTGACTGGAAGGTTACTGCAAGGTTCAATCGTCCTTTCATTAAAGAATTTGTTGAAGAAAGAGACCTACGTGTTTATTTTGCTATAGATATGTCGGCTTCCGGAAGCTTCGGAAGTAATATCACAAAGAAGCAAAAAGCAATAGATATCGCAGCAAGCTTAATGTTTGCAGCCATGGAAAACAACGATAATGTTGGGCTTTTCATTTTTACGGAAGGAATTGAAAAGTACATTCCAGCCAGAAAAGGCAGGAAACACGTTCTAAAATTGCTCAGCACATTGATTTCCTATGAGCCCGTTGCAAAAAATACAGACATCATGAACAGTATGCAGTCCATTGCCATGCTGCTCAAACGAAGGAGTATCGTCTTTGTAATCTCAGATTTTTGTTCTGATGACTTTTCAAAGCCTCTCAAAGTGATGAAAAACAGACATGATATCGTAGCATTAAGAGTAACTGACAAACGTGAACAAGAACTTCCTGATGTTGGTCTTATCGAACTGGAAGATGAGGAAACCGGTGAGCAACTTCTTGTTGACACTTCCAATGAAGAGTTCAGAATACGCTATGCAGAACTTGTCATGGAACATAATGAATCTTTACAAAGATTCTTCAGGAAAATGAAGATCGACATGGTTGACCTCGTTACAGATGAACCATATGAAACCGCACTTAAGAAATTCTTTAGAACCAGAAAAATAAGGAGATAAGATAATGACAGGTTTTGATTCTCCTTATATTCTTATATTCTTGCTGATAATTCCGCTTATATATTATCTGCATAAAAAAGCCAGAATACAGAAGAAAAACGAAGCGATAAAATTCAGCAACCTCGCTTTTATTAAATCCGCATTGGGTGACACTAAAAAGTCAAAAAGAGATGTACATCTGTTTTATCTGTCGCTAGTGGCCATCAGCTTGATGATAATAGGTTTTGCAAATCCGCATATCCCTCTGGAACAGACCAAAGAAGGAGTAAATGTTGTACTGGTAATGGATGTTTCAGGAAGTATGCAGGCCCAGGATTACACTCCCTCAAGGCTGGAAGCAGCAAAATCATCGGCTGAAATACTGATCGATTCTCTTAAAAGTAAGGATTATGCGGGAATTGTCACTTTTGAATCCGGAGCTACTACTGCAGCTTATTTAAGTCCCGACAAAGAAAACGTAATTGGAAAACTTCGCAATATTGCACCAAAAGAAGGCAGCACTGCTATTGGAGATGGACTTAGCCTTGGGATTGACATGGCTTCGTCCATTCCAAACAAGAAAAAAGTAATTATATTGTTAAGTGACGGGGTGAATAATGCAGGTTATATTAGCCCTGATGAAGCGATCAAGTATGCGAAAGCTAACAACATTCAGGTCTATACTATCGGTATGGGCTCAAACAGTAATGTGTTACTTGGATATGACTGGTTTGGGAACCCTCAGTATGCAGAACTTGATGAAGCTACACTGCAGGCCATTGCAAATGATACCGGAGGAAAGTATTTCAAATCCGTCGATGACAAAACACTGGATGAAATTTACAAGAACATCAGCGAGAACATAAAAAGAGAAAAAGAAGAAACAAACATCAAAGACTGGTTCTTCTTTGCAGCGCTTCTGACATTACTTATCCAGATATATTATAGATACGGAAAGGGAAGGATACTGCAATGATAAGAAAATACATTGCCATTTTTTCACTTTTCTTGCTACTAACACCTGTAGCTTATGCCGAAGGGAACATAATATTTTCAATTCCTCAAAAGGATTACTATTTCCTGGTCGGAGAACAAGCCTATATTCCTCTTAATATCACTAATTCAGGTAATAATGATATAAACGGCATCCTGGGATACACGCTTACACAGGAAATTAATAGTGGATCGGTTCACTTTTCAAGTTCCAATTCCAAATCAACGAACCTCCAGGTAAGCAAAGGTAACTCCACAGTTAACCTTGGGTTCGGGACCAGCGATAAGCCTGAAACTTTAAATGTATCGCTCAATTTCAATTACGATGACAATGGAAGCAAAGTTGTCAATCTTGGCAACATTGCCATACATTTTGTTGAAAAAGAATCCGATAAGCAAAATCAGGCCAATCCGATTCAGAGCTCTTCACAGGAAGCATCCACCACACAGCAAACAACAGATCCATTTGCACAACAAGAACAGCAAATTGCACAGCAAGAACAGCAAATGCAACAAATAATGCAACAGATGACCAATCAGCAATCTTCGCAAACTCCCCAGCAGGCTGCGCAAAACAATCAACCGGATCAGAATACCTCAGCACTAAAAGAGCAGATGCAAAAACAGGTGCAAAAACAGCAAGAAACACAGCAGCAATTCCAGAAACAAGTTGTAACTAACCAGAACTTCCAGAAGGCAAACCAGAAATTATCGGACCTTGGATACAATTTGACATCTATGAGTGCTAACCCTTCATCAAATAATACAGGAACCTTCACGGCAAGCTATGAGAAACAAAACGGTGATAAGGCAAGCATTCAGGGAGAAATGAATAATGGTACAATGAAGAGTTTACAGACGGATACAGCAGAAGACAAGCAAAAAATGAGGGACTTGCTTTCTCAGAACAAGGACTTCCAGAAGTATCTGAAGCAACTGCAAGATGATGGTTTTAACGAAGTCGATTCAACGTTTTCCCAGGAGAACAACACTACGGCTCTTCAGATACAATATGAAAATGCCAAAAATGAAACAGCTCAGATCAATGCAAAATTTGAAAACGGCAGTGTTGAGGATGTCGAACTTGTAAGAGAGCAGGAAAGGAACCTTTACCCCATATATCTCATAGGAATTCTGATATTGCTTGTTCTTGCTTATCTGGTGTACAACAAATATTCAGGTAAAAAGGAACAGAATACATTAGTTGAAGAGAAGATACCACTCCAGGAAGAAAACTTTGACTTCAGGGAAGAAGCAGAAAAACTTGTGGAAAAAGCAATATCGCTCTATGAAGAAAAGCAGTTCAAAGAAGCTTATGGAACTGCTGCACAGGCTCTGCGCTTATATCTAAGCTATAAATATGGATTGAAGAAAGAAGTCACAAACGCCGAACTGATAAATTACCTGAAAAACAAAGGCGTAGAATATGAGAAATTCGACAGATGCTTACAATTGTCCAGCCTCGTCGAATTTGCAAAACATATGCCTGATGATGGTGAGTTTGAAGAGATGATTGAAACAATTAAGGATACTATGAAGGATGAAAATAAGTAAAGAAGGACCTGCTCCGATCCTGAAGATATCCAGGGAGGGCATATTCGACAGGGCCTATCGAAGAGATCAAGGCCGGCCTAAAGCTCGTCACAAAGATCGCTAAGGAGAAAATACTTTAATCAAGTCATCTAAAAACTTCCTTCCACGCCCGAATGTTCACTTTGTGAGCAGATATCGGGCGGTCACTGACGAAAAAGACAGAAAAAGCAGAGAACAAAAGTTCTGAATATCAAGAAGTTTTTCACTTGCCAGTAGGCGCATAAGTCTACGTCCTGAGAAATCTCAACAGAATAAACTCTTTATGTCCTGAGCAAATCGATTGCATACATCAGACACGCTTGAATATCTTCATGGGTTAATCCGGGGTAGTTCTGAAGAATCTCAGTTTCAGTTCAATCATGAGCCTGCCAGTCGATAATGAACTCTACTGCAAGGTGTGTACCTTTGATAACTGGTTCGCCTGTAAGGACTGGGGGTCAATACTAATCGTTCTCGCCAGTTCATAGTACACATTATCAAAAAGCATACTTTTTTAGATTTGAAATGCTTTTTCATTGATATCTAATGTGAGTATTGAAAATTAAATTTTTATATGTGACCGTATCATGCTAGAAATCGAGTTTAAAGACATTTGTCCTCGAATGGGAAATAAAGAGGATTCATTTGAAGAGTTATGTTGCGAGATATTTTATAGGAAAATTAAAGCTCTTAGATCTGACTTAATTACATATAATCGTAATAGAGGTGCTGGGGGTGATGGGGGAGTTGAAGCATATTGGAAATTAACTGATGAGAAAGAAATAGGTATACAATGTAAGTATATTTTTACATATGCAGCATTAATTAAACAACTCACGAAATCTCTAGGATCTGCTACTACAATACATCCTAATTTAACCTGCTATGTTGTATGCATTCCATTTAATTTAACTACTAACACAAGTAAAGGGATAGGAGAACTAGAAAAATTTGAAAGTTGGTTGGAAACAAAGAAAGTAGAATTGAAGTTTAGTTTTAAAGTGTATTTATGGAATAAAAGTAAACTTCTAGATTATATAATAGAACTCGATACTAACAATGGATTAAAAAATTACTGGTTTAATAAAGAAATATTCCCAAATGGGTGGTTTGAGCAAAGAATTAATGAGGCAAAAGCACAAGCTGGAGACCGGTACACTCCACAGCTGTCAATAAGTGTCCCTTCTTTTGAGGAACTAGAAATATTCTCAAATCCTAAAGTAATGGTAGATAAAAATAAGCAAATCAATTTAACAATAAATGAAAAAGTGGATAATTGGAATCGTTCATATAATCTAAAGGAAACCACAAAAGAAAAAATATCAACACCTTATGACGAAATAAAAAGCGGTCTAGATGAAGTTATTGAAACACTAACCAAGATTTATACAGATGATTGGAATCAAGAAATAAATACAGATATATCTGAAAAACTACTAAATTTACTCGATAGATTTCAAAATTATGAATCGTTAGTCTTCGAAGAGTTTAAGACGAAAGGCGGGGTAGATACTCCTAGTTACCGCCAATACATGACAGAATATATGGCCACTTTTCCTGCTGAACATCTAGATTCAACTCGTGATATGATTCTTTGTCTTAAAGAACTTCTGTCACTTTTGACATCAAATAAAATAAAACTATCATTTTCAAAAACTGTCCTTTTAAAAGGTCCTGCAGGAATTGGAAAGACACATCTAATTATTGATCACGCTTTAAGTCGAAAAGATCGTGGGGCAATTAGTCTAGTTTTTTATGGGGAAGACTTCGATCATGACGATCCATGGACCACGATAAGTAAAAAATTGGGATTATCCGGCAACCTCTCTAGAGATGAGTTCTTGGAATGTCTATCTATAGCATCCGCAGAAACGCAAGAGCCAATACTAATTTATATAGATGCACTAAATGAATCTAAGGATCACAAAAAATGGAAAAGATGGTTCCCATTAATATGTGAACAATTAAAACCATATCCAAAGATACTTCTTTGTGTTTCTTGTCGTGACACTTATATAACTGAGATTTTTAACGATATAAATTCAATTCCACAGATTGACCATAATGGTTTTTCTGAGTGCGAATTTGAGGCGATTACTGAGTTTTTTAATTACTACAAAATTGAACATCCTACATCACCTTTGTTGCAGAAAGAGTTTACAAATCCTCTATTTTTACACTTGGTTTGTAGTACTTTAAAAGACAAAGAACCATCTTCATTACCATTGGGTCAACAGGGTTTTTTAACTATAATGAACTCGTTCCTTAAAAAGAAAAATAAAGTAATTTCATCTGCAATTGACTGTGATCCTCGTGACAACATAATAAATAAAGCATTATTTGCTTTAGCAAAATCAATTGGTCAAAGCTCTTCAAATTATATCAAACTAGATGAAGCAAAGAGAATTGTAAATAATATACTACCAAGATCTGGTTATACTGACTCATTATTTATTCAATTAGAAAAGGAGAATTTAGTATCTGTAATACCATCAATGCTTAATGAGGATGGTTTACCTGAATATAACGTTAGATTCACATTTGAAAGGATTCAGGATTTCCTTATTGTAAGAGAAGCAATAAAAGATTTAGATAAATCATTAGTTCGAGATTCATTTAATGAAGGAAATCCATTATATTTTATACTTAATAGTAATTGCACGGAAAATATTAGATTGGGTTTGCTAGAGGCTTGTTCAATCATTATTCCTGAGAACTATAATGTAGAACTAACAGAGCTCATCGATATAAATAATTCAAGTTTTGAAGATGACATTTACAATGCAATATTTAGAAGTTTTGAGTGGAGAAGTTCCAAAGCATTTTTTGATAAGACCAGATATCTTGTTTTAAGTCAATTACGTAAAAATTTTAATAATGCAGTTTTAATTGACTCATTATTAGCCACATCTACCAGAAGCGACTGCTTATTAAATGGAGAATTCCTACACAATTTTTTGGAAAGGCTTAATTTAACGACAAGAGACCCATTCTGGAATTTTAATATTCACGAAAACTATGAGCTTAAGCAAAATGTTTATCGTCTTATATACTGGGCTAAAAACGCTAATTTAGAACACATTAATATTGAGTCTTTAACGCTATGGGCAATAATTCTCTCATGGTTTTGTGCATCTTCTGACAGAAGAATTAGAGATCAGTCTACTTTAGGATTGACTCGACTTTTTATAACTAATCCACAGATAATTACTCCCATAATAAGCAAATTCAATTCGGTTGATGATGAATACATCTTAGAGAGAGTTACGTTAGCAGCGTACGGAGCTATCTTGAAATTAGGGTTTTTCGATTCCTTAAAAGAGATTGCACAAACAGTATACAATTTATTTCTTTATAAGAAGATTCCCTGCAACGCACTTATCAGAGACAATCTAAGATTGATACTTGAATTTGCAAATAACATGGAAAAATTACCTGATAACGCAGATATAAATGTATTTAGGCCACCTTATGAAAGTATTTGGCCTTTAGAAATCCCTAAACAGGAAATAGTTGATGAAATAATTTCTTGTGAAGAGTTCTCCAATATTCCAGAAATGTATTTGGGAAGCTATGGATTTGGAACAGATTTTGCTCATTACATTGTAGAAAGAGTATTTTATAATTTTGATTTAAAATCACTTAATATTACTAAAAATGATATTTATAATTGGTTTTTGTACTCCGTTAAAGAAATGGGTTATCCTGGGTATAATTCAAAATGTTATATGTATGATATGTATCTGAGATCCAAATATGGAGGAGGGCGGAGTAAACCCAGTTGGGCGGAGAGATTAGGAAAAAAGTATTATTGGATTTTATTCTACAGATTAATTGGTATTCTGTCAGATAATTTAGATTACATTAAATACTACAGTGATCCCGTAAGCAAAAAATCCAACAGATTGCAGAGTCTTGGCATAAGGCACTACACAATGGATCCAACTGATTTAAGATATAGTATTTTCAAAAAAGTAGGTTCGCATGATTGGTGGAATCCTGTTGATTATAATTTTTCAACCGTAAAAGACATTTCTCCAGAGGAGTGGATAAAAACTCTTGACCTACCAAGTGTATATAAAGCAATAAAAGCATTTGATAACGAAAACAGACAGTGGATTAATTTATCACTTTCTAAGGAAAATAAAGAAAAGAACCCAACTCAATCTGAAAAACTCACCGGTTTCAATAGAAAGGTTACTACTGTCATAAGATCGATATTAGTTCCTAAAAAAGAAACAAAACATTATCGGAAAGGCATTAAGGAAATGAAGGATCAATTCGAAATATACACTTCATCTTTCAATCAACATAGTCACTCTATTTATTTAGCAGAGTATCCTTATAGTGAAGCTGTCCAACAAGATTTATTATATGGAGATCTGTACTTAGAACTTACTGAGATTTTACCTAATACGACAACTGCATACTCAAATGAGATAAGTATGCTTAGAGAACAAAGCTTTGAATATGACTTTTCAAATGACGAACGTTCTGAGACAATAGAATTTCCTTTGCCAATGTTCATAAGTAAACTAAACCTCAAATGGGATGGAGACAGCAGTTGGGTGGACAGTTCAAATGAGGAAATAATAATTAACATAAAAAATAAAACGTGTAGAGGCTTAATAATAAGGGAAGATAAATTAGTACATTTATTAAACAAAATAGAAATGGATATTATTTTCGTAGTTCTCCAAGAAAAATTGATATATTCTATGAATAAGACGCATTCCAATCTTGTCCAAAAGATTTCCCACTATTTATATTCGAATGGGAAATTTAGTAAGATTCATGAAAAAGAAATTGATTGAAGCATATAAATTTTTT
This sequence comes from Methanosarcina sp. A14, assembly GCF_001729375.1. Lineage (NCBI taxonomy): Archaea > Methanobacteriati > Methanobacteriota > Methanomicrobia > Methanosarcinales > Methanosarcinaceae > Methanosarcina > Methanosarcina sp. A14. Next base: position 20,958 of record NZ_LZPK01000038.1, read on the forward strand.
CACAATTTATTTGTAAATTAATTTTTTACTAAATACCGTCGTAATTCATCCATTTCTACAACCTATATTATCACAAATCGATACCACTTGAGCCAGAATAATTTTCATTAAAAAAGTTCCTATCCCACATCTTTCGAACCTGGAATCAACCGCCAGTCTTGCAATTTTAACCGCTGGATATTTTCGATAGGGGTAAGATTCTATTCCATCAATTACATTTTTGGTTTCAATTGTGTCGGCTGCTAGAGAATAGAATCCGGCCAGAGAACCATTGCAAAAACATAATCGTGTTCGGTTGACTAAATTATTTTGATCTAAAAAGGCATTAGTCTTTAAAAAATCATTTAACTCTTCACTTTCGCAGTTAAAAGAAGAAAGATCGTCAGCTTCATAGAGAGGCAGTATAATAAGTTCATTGTCGAGATTCTCGTGCTTTAAGTTCTCTGACTTTTCGCTCGTTTTTCTCATATAATTCCCTGCCTTCGGCAATCATAGCTAAGACTAAAGGTGATGCTTTTGGGTTGTCATCATATTCGATGAATCGTTTTGCATCCTCTCCCTCAAGGACTAACCCTAACTCAACTGGTTTTGCCATTAATTTTACCTCATTTCATTATTTAGTAGTCAGCTTTATTTATAACTAACTTACAAGGACTTACTAACTTAATTACAAGCATAGATGCTGCTAACAGTGTGTCATTTATAACACGCTTTTTATGGCAACTTCCAATTCTCCTTTTGCTTTTTTTTCGTCAGTAACCGCCCGATATCTGCTCACAAAGTGAACATTCGGGCGTGGAAGGAAGTTTTTAGATGAATTTAAAAAAGAAATTGAAAAATTAAAAGCAACCCTCTGTTCGCCCTTTCTTCATTTTTGACATCACATTATTTTTTACTATATGCTCGTATTTTCTCCAGCTTTGAGCATCTATTTCGGGCATTGAGACGATGAGAGCTTCGCTTCTTTTCTGATCGGTGCAGGAATCGATTGCTTTCTGGATGGCGGCAGGGTCTTTATTTCCGATCAGGTCTATGATTTTTATTTCCTTGATAAAACGGGAAATTGCAGTCATGGGAATTTCATTTAAGTAGGACAGAGGGGATTTTGAACCGATTATTTTTCTTGAGCCTGCCATTGTAGAAACTCCATTTTCGGCAAGTGAGACCAGGGACTGACCTGCCCAGTGGGCGCTTTCTTTTCCGCAGACGACCAAGTAGTTTATGTTTGGATTTGCAAGCACATTGGTTATTATCTTTTCAATCCCAAAGTTTGCAGTAAAACAGGTTCCGCAGATTGCATAGTTCTTAAGTCCCCATTCCTTGTAGTCAGAGGCAAGAGTTACCACAGCTACACTCGAATTTGTGTCTCCTACTACGTAGTTACCGGAAGTTATAGGCCATTCCATAGCGTTTTGCTCCTCGTTTTGCTTTTATAATTTATAACCAATTTTTATTGGAATAGATTTTTATTGGAATTTATCTTTTAGTTCAAATGTGTAAGTCCTGTTCTCATTGTAAAAGCAAATTTAGTATTAAGACAGGCTCTTAATATTTCCTGACCTCGATTTAACATAATAATTTTATGGAATACTGTATGATTGAACAGCTATATACCCGGTCTGCAGCAAATATTATACTGCAGCAGTGACTATCATAATATACTATCATAATACTATCATAATACACTCAGTAATTACAGGTCCTGATTTCCGTACAAAAGAGCTCTCTACTTAGAGTCAGTCCAAAAATTCAATATATGATGCAAACAATGTGTAATTTATAAAACGCTTTTTATGGCAACTATCGATTCTATTTTTGCTTCTTTATTGCCAGTTAGCAAGAGGAAGTAAATAAATTAACTTCTCCGTACATGGAAACCATTTTAAATGATCTACGTAATATAAATAAAGATATTGAAACTTTGGAGACATCTAAGAGATATCTGTCTGATCAATTGGCTATCAGAAAACAGCAATAGAATAATATGGAGATAGTTAGGTCTTAGCCTGCAACATGGAGATAGTTAGGTCTTAGCCTGCTTGTCTATTCTCTTACTTCTCTTAGTAGATATAGGTTACAACACTTTTCTGATAGGTTCTAAATTAAAACTGTGACTTATTCAAAAGGGTCTGAAAAAAGAAATCTCTTTTTCAGTCCTGGATTGCATAATTTCCAGTCTTGGATTTAACGTAAAAGATAGAAAAAATACATGTCTTTCTAGAGTTTCCATTATTATTTGTATGAGCTAATCTCAAAAACCAATAACGCCTCATTGAATTTCGAAGATAGGAGACTCAATATAGCTTCTGATCATGAAAAATTGACTTGAAAAAACATTGGTTTTAGGATGGACTCTATATGTATAATGACTGCTTCTAATCTCTTTCATTTACACCTTAAAAATATCAGTCATTTTATATTAAAGAAAAGAAATAAATAGATGATCACATCTAGTATTAGAAATAAGAATTATTTAATTAGAAAAAAGCCACCTCTGAGATGAAAAACAATGGATAAATTAGAAAAAATATTCGGGAAAACTGCACAGATGACAGTCCTCAAGAACCTTATTGAAAGACAAAACGAACCAACTTATCTTTCAGGAATAGCTGAGGAAACTGGATTGTCACATGCAAGCGTATCACGGGTTATCACACCTTTGGTTGGATCAGGAGTTGTCACAGAAAAACCCTTCGGAAAGCAAACTAGAATTTTCCAGTTGAACATGGAAAGCGAAGCTGCAAAGTTGATAGTTGATTTTTACAAAAAAATTAACCAGACAGAAATTGAAGCCTAAACAACAATAAGCATGACATGCCTTTGGCATAGGATGCTTTAACTTCTTTTTTATTTTTTAAACTATTATTTATCCGGTTATTATTGTTTTATTAGATTATATCGTTTATATTCCGAACACATTAACCCTCCACAACTGGCATTTTCTTAGCTTCATGAAATTAGGTCTGAAATGACAGAAGTCGATGTGATTTTTATCATCGAGATATATGGTTCAACGAGTTACGTTGTGCAACGTGTGACTGAGGGAAATAAATAAGGGACTTGATCATTGTAAATCGCACTACATGTCGGAAGAAAAAAACTGTTATTCGAAAAAAGACATATTCCAGACTGGAAGTGTCTCTGAGCCAAGTAAAGGGCTTGTCTTCGCGATGGCCTGTGCATGTGGAATCGCAGTGGCAAACATATACTATAACCAGCCAATGCTTGGGGTTATCACTCGTTCCTTTCCAGGTGAATTGGCTCCCAGCCTTATTCCGACTGCTACCCAACTCGGTTACGCACTCGGATTACTGCTTCTGGTACCCCTGGGAGATCTGATAGAACGCCGCCGGCTCATCGTGTGGCAGTTCCTTGTTTTGGCCTTATCACTGCTTTTTGCCGCCACTTCATCTACTGGTTGGGCCCTGCTGGGCGCCTCACTTTGCATTGGCTTTACTGCCTCTGTCACGCAGCAGATAATACCGGCTGCCGCATCTCTGGCCTCTGATAACCGTCGAGGTGCAATTATCGGCAGCGTTATGAGCGGATTGCTGAGCGGTATGCTTTTAAGCCGGATTCTCGCCGGTTTTATCGCTACTCACTACGGCTGGAGAGCAATGTTCTGGCTTGGAATTCCTCTGGTTCTGGCTGGCGCGGCAGCAATGGCACTGTTATTGCCGCTCAGTCGGCCATCAGCTTCGATGAAATATGGTCTGCTGCTTCGTTCACTCCTACAACTTTGGCGCGAGGAATCCAGGCTACGTCGCGCCACCGTGATACAGGGATTAATCTTTGCCGTGTTCAGTGCCTTCTGGACGATCCTCGCACTACATCTCGAACAGCCTCCTTTCCACCTAGGCGCCGATGTTGCAGGACTTTTTGGAATCATTGGGATGGTGGGAGTGTTGGCTGCTCCTATAGCTGGACGTCTAGCTGACCGTCGGGGACCGGGCAAGGTCGTTTCTACAGGTGCGTTTGCCGCTCTGCTAGCCTGGCTGATTCTTGCAGGCTGGAATTCTCTTGCTGGCCTTGTCTTCGGGGTTATGTTTCTTGATTTTGGGATGCAGAGTGCCATGGTTGCCAATCAGCAGATAATCTACGGGCTTAAGCCGCAAGCACGCAACCGGGTGAATAGTTTGTTCATGGTAGGGATGTTTATTGGCGGTAGCCTCGGATCTGGAGGTGCAATGCTGGCCTGGAAAGTAGCAGATTGGCAGGGAGTTGCCGGCTCTGCTATTGCTGTAGCACTTACAGCTTTCCTTACAGCTTTCCTGGCGCCGCTTTTGCTCCAAAATAACCATTCATGAAAAAGTCTCAGAATTTTAGAATTGCATGGGTTATTGATAT
>NZ_LZPK01000039.1:0-6558 GCF_001729375.1 Methanosarcina sp. A14
CGTTACGATGTTGATCTCGTCGTTGCTGAGGTTTTCGGTCAAGCCTTTTTTTAAAAGGGTTGCGGGCAAGTAGTTTTTTAAAAGGGTTGCGGGCAAGTAGTTTTTTAAAAGGGTTGTGAGCAAGCAGTTTTTTAAAAGGGTTGTGAGCAAGCAGTTTTTTTGAAAGGGCTGTGATCACGTCATGGAGGTTGAGGATAAGGATTTCAAATTCAAGCGTTGATGGGGTTTTCGCTCAAGTTTTTCAAATGGGTTGTGGTATAACAAAGCTTAAATCAAGTACAGTAATTACTCAATAAATTGATTGGCGTGTGGAAGATACGTTTCCTTCAGGACAGGTAAAGACGTTCTTTCCCGAATACTTATATTATGTTCGTTAAATACTTATTTGAAGTTTAATATATAAGCGGCCGGTAGTAAAGTTTTCCAACAGTCCACCGGTTAGAAATTTATTATCAATACTTATCGGGTAGCTGCAGGACATCTTCAGAACAGGACTGCACTGACCGCACTTTCACTTTATAGCTAATCTTTCTTCAGGGAGACCCTATATGATAAAAGAAATCACTGCTAAGTATAACGCAGAGCAAATTGAAAAAAAGATCACACAGCTCTGGAAAGATAGCGATGCTTATCGAAAGACCAGAGAGCACCGCAAGACTGGAAAAAGACTTTTTTTTGTTGACGGCCCCCCATATACGACCGGACATATCCACTTGGGAACTGCCTGGAATAAGATCATTAAAGATTCCATTCTTCGCTATTACTCCATGAATAACCGTAATATTCTCGAGCGTCCTGGCTGGGATATGCACGGTCTGCCGATTGAAGTCAAAGTTGAAGGCGTGCTCGGCTTCAAATCCAAAAAGGACATTGAGAGCTTCGGGGTAGAGAATTTTATCGAGAAATGTAAGGAATTTGCTATCAACCAGAAGCAGGAAATGACTGAACAGTTCCAGAGGCTAGGGGTCTGGATGCAATGGGAAGCTCCCTATATGACCTTAAAAGACGATTATATTGAAGCTGCCTGGTGGACCCTCAAGCAAGCCAGTGAGAAAAACCTTCTGGATGTGGGCAAACGTTCAGTCAACTGGTGCCCTCGCTGTGAGACTGCAATTGCAGATTCCGAGGTCGAATATGCCGAAAGGACCGACCCTTCAATCTATGTGAAGTTTAAGATCAAAGGTGAGGAAAATACCTTCATAGTCATCTGGACAACAACCCCCTGGACAATTCCCGCAAACGTAGCTGTAGCCGTACATCCTGGTTTTGAATATTCTAAATTCAGGGCAATCAGGCAGGACGGCTCTGATGAGATCTTGATTGCAGCTACCGACCTGATTGATAATGTCCTTAGACAGGGCAGGTATGTTGACTACGAAGTACTTGAGACAATGCTTGGGGAAGACCTGACGAAACTTGAGTACGAAAGCCCTGTTGGAGATCTTGTGCCTGTGCAGAATGAAATAAAGCATGGCATTTATCTTGCCGATTACGTAACTGCAGAAAACACAGGCTGTGTACATATTGCCCCAGGGCATGGTATGGACGATTTTAACGTTGGCGTGAAGTATAACCTTCCAATCCTCTGCCCTGTGGGTCCGAACGGTGCCTATACTGAAGAAGCCGGGGAATATGCGGGCAAAAACGTCAGGGAAGCAAACCCGATTGTTATTGAAGACCTGAGAAAACGCAACAGACTGCTTGCAGAAGGAACTGTTACGCACAGGTACGGGCACTGCTGGCGCTGCAAAACTCCTATAATCTACCTTGCAACCGAACAGTGGTTCCTCAAGGTTACAGAAATAAAGGACAAAATGCTTGAGGCACTTGATGCTGTAGACTGGTACCCTGAATGGGCAGGTTCAGCCAGATTCAGGACCTGGGTCGAAGGCGCAAGAGACTGGTGCATTTCCAGGCAGCGTTACTGGGGAATGCCAATTCCGGTCTGGAAGTGCAAGAAATGCGGAAAACTTGAGGTAATAGGAACCAAAGCCGAACTGCTAGAAAAATCCGGAGCATGCGGTGATGTCGAACTTCACCGTCCCTATGTGGATAAACTAACTATTCCCTGTGAGTGCGGTGGAGAGAAAAAGCGTGTTGAAGATGTTTTCGATGTCTGGTTTGATTCGGCTGTCGCTTCCTGGGCTACCCTGAAGTTCCCGCAGACCAGGGAACAGTTCGACGAATGGTGGCCTGCTGACTTTATCACTGAAGGACATGACCAGACACGCGGCTGGTTCTATTCCCAGCTCGGAGCAAGCATGGTGGGCTTCGGACGAGCTCCTTACAAGAGTGTGCTCATGCATGGCTTTACGCTTGATGCAGGCGGAAAGAAGATGTCCAAAAGCCTTGGAAACGTGGTTTCCCCGATTGATGTAATCGACAAGTATGGGGCTGATACTCTGCGTGCCTATGTGCTTTCCTCAAGTGCACCCTGGGATGACCTTAAGTTCAACCAGGAAGAAGTGGAAAACGTCCACCGTTCGATCAATATTCTCTGGAACGTTTTCAGGTTCCCGCTGCCTTATATGGCACTCGATAATTTTGATCCGCTTAAGGTCAGCCTTGATTCCGTAAAAGACGCGCTCAGGGAGGAGGACAGGTGGATTCTCTCAAGAGTTCAGTCTGTTGTTAAGGCTGTAGATGAAGCAATGAGCGGGTACTTCCTGCATAAGGCAGTGCGTGAGATTCTTGAATTTACTCTGGAAGACCTCTCCCGCTGGTATATACAGCTTATCCGCCCAAGGACCTGGACCGAAGCCGATGATCCTGATAAGCTTGCAGCTTACTGCGTGCTTTATGAAGTCTACGTAACCCTTACAAAATTGATCTCTCCTTTTATGCCTTACCTGGCTGAAGAGATGTATCAGAACCTGATCAGAAATGTAGACCCGAATGCACTGGAATCGGTTCATATGTGCGATTGGCCAAAAGTCAATGAAGCTTATCTTGACCCTGAACTCGAAGCTGCTATGAGTACTGCGCGTTCAATAGTGGAAGCCGCTTCAAACGCTCGCCAGAAGGCAGGAAGAAAGCTCAGATGGCCTGTTTCCCGAATAGTTGTTTCCCCTGAAAATGAGGACGTAGCAAAGGCTGTAGAGAGACTGCGCTCAGTCCTTATGGATCAGACAAATTCCAAGGCAATTGTCCTGACGCCCGTTGGCGAGAGCTGGGATGAACTCGGGCTTGAAGTAATCCCTGATCCGAGCAAAATAGGCCCTGTGTTTAAGAAGGATGCAGGAAAAGTCATTCCTGCCTTGCGAAAGGTTGACGGTTTTGCTTTGAAAAAAGCCTTTGCCGAAGCTGGCGAGTTTGAACTCTCTCTTGCAGACGGAACAACGGTTACAGCTACTCCGGGCATGGCAAACTTCAAAGAAACCCTGCCAGGAGGGACTGCAAGTGCAGAGTTCGATGCAGGTCTTGTCTATGTGGACGCAAACCTGACTCCAGAACTGGAAGCTGAAGGATATGCAAGGGAAGTAATTCGCAGGCTTCAGGATATGCGGAAGGAACTTGACCTTGTAGTGGACGAAAACATCCTTGTCTCGGTCCGGATCGAAGATGAAAGAGTCCTGAGACTTGTTGAAACACTAAAGGATCTGATTGCAGAAGAGGTAAGAGCCGATATCCTTAACCTTGGCAGTGATGTCGATGTTTCCGGAGCCCTTATAAAGGATTGGGATGTCGAAGGCATTGCCATGAAGATGGGTATTGCAAAGAAATAAACTCTTAAAAAGGGTTGAAAATTAAAGAAGTTTTGAACTCAAACTTTAAAACGGAAGGGAAACTGATTCGTATGGATTTTGCTACCTGGGAACCGATTTACGAACGAATCCTTGAGGATTTCGGATTTGACCGAACAGGTGATGAAAAGGCAGCTTTTTTCCTTTCCTACATGTTGACAGAAGAAAACACGATCAGCTTATCTGAGCTCAAAGCAATAATTTCCGGAAATCCTGTCCTTGTCTGCGGAAACGCTCCAGGGCTCAGGAATGACCTTTCGGAAATCAATTTTTCTGCTTTTACGGTAATTGCAGCCGACGGAGCCGCTGCTGTACTAATGGATATGGGCATTGTGCCTGAAGTCATCTGTACCGACCTTGATGGCAATTCAGAAGCTGATATCGAAAAAGAGATACTTGCCTGTGAAAAGGGCTCGATAGTCCTTATTCACGCGCATGGGGACAATATTGATAAGCTTGAAAAATATGTTCCCCGCTTTAAGCGATTTATTGCAACTACCCAGGCAGGACCTTTTAACGAAGTCTATAATTTTGGAGGCTTCAGTGATGGAGACAGATGCTTTTTTGTAGCCAGGGAATTTGGAGCTCAAAAAATTAGGCTAGCAGGTTTTGATTTTGAAGATAACGATGTAAACCCGATTAAGAAAAAGAAATTGAAATGGGCAAAGAAATTAATGGGGACCTGAGATCTTTAAAAAGTAATTCACCTAACTGAAAACGCTAAGAATCCAATTGATAATAACACAAATATAATAAATCAGCAAGTTCTCTTATTTTTATTCACAATCTGAATCGAAAAACTTATCCTATTAAATAGTCGCCCTTTATATTGATATTTTGCTTAAAATAAAAAGACTAAAGTTATAAAGTTTAATAATAAAAAGAGTTGTACTACTTTTTCAACAAAATTATGTTATTTTAAGGCTCTATATTGAATTTAGTCAGGAAATAGGGATTATAGAGATTATTAAGACAATATTTTTTGGCTGAATATTCAATTACAGATTTTTATTCCTGATTTATTGAGAGTTTTTATAGAACTAGATATTGTAGAGTAAATTCAAAAGTAAGCTTGTTTTATTGATAGAGGTTTTCTCTATTTTTATATAGGTTATTTATATTCAGAAACAGTTATTCTAGGTCTTTTATATAATTTATAATTCTATGTTTAATTGTACTTTCATGGGAGAACATGGGAGGACTGTTTCTTTCTAAACGGAAATGAGTACTCTAATAATTTCTAAAAAGTTGCCATGAAAGTATGATTAGGGGGTGGGTGAATAAGTTTGATTAGAGAGTGTAATTCCCTAGTCTAAAAAGCTCACCTTTACAGAGATCTGAAAGTATAGAATAACATAGCAAAATCTTGGAGGTAAATATAATGTGTGGATGGTTTGGTGGCTGCGGCTGGGGCGGCGGCTGGGGCTGGCGTCGCTGCTGGCGCCGCTGTGGCGGCTGGTACGGCTGGGGCGGCGGTTGTGGCTGTTAAGAGCAATCGACAGGCCAATCGTTGAGCTCGTAAAATGTTAATTATGGATGAATAAAAAAGCTGTCAATTCAAGATAGAAGGATAATTTCTGATTAATTGTCTTGAATTGATGGCTATGTATTTTATTACCTGCGGTAGCAACTGTAAGCTACATATGTTTGAAAGTGAAGTTTCTCTATTTAGACGGATCTGGATGTTGTGTATTAACAGATCTTCAAATTTAGTCATTAGTCAAATGAAAATTCGTCACTGTTTACTTAGTAATAAAAATAATAAGGTATTAAAGTTTGAAAACCAAATAAGTAACACTATTTTCTGTCGCTAAATACACATCTTATAAGCCATCAAATCGCTTATAATTAGTAAAATATGGCGTTTTTGTACTTTTAAGGCTCTATTTTTGTCTTAATTTTGATTTCAAACTAAGGTTACTGATTTTATTGAGCTATTCTAAAAATTAATATTTCTAAATTAAATATAAAACTAAACTCATTTTATAGAGCATAATTTCCCAGCTTTTTCAATGACTATTTAGTGTTAAGAATATATTATTCTATTCCATTTATATAATTTACAACTATATTATTAGTTGTACTCTCTGGCAATTAAAGTTGAATCTGATTCTTATTAGGGGTTGGTAGATTACAACTTGAGTGTCAGGAGTAATAATAGAGTTTGTGAGTCGATATAAAATTAGGTTGGAGAAAGATATACTCGAATCTTATATTATATCTTCTCAAATATATAATGAACTGTGTAAATTAACGCGAAAAACATACAACAACAAAATATAGTAAATATGGAGGTAAATACAATGGGAGGATTTCCATTCTTTAAGAAGTTCGGCGGCTGCGGTTGCGGCGGAGGATGGGGCGGCTACGGTGGCTGCGGTTGCGGCGGTTATGGCGGCTTTGGCGGCTGGGGCGGCGGTTGTGGCTGCAATGATAGGAAAGTTTGCTGTGTAACAGCAGTCCGTGCATGCTGCTCCAAAGGCGGCGGCTGGTGGGATGACTGTTAAGAGCAATCGCTAGGCCAATAGCTGAATGCTAATTTATCAACCACGGATTAAGTAATTAGGTATACTATAAAACCGATAGTGGACTCATTTGTACAATCCTCCGCCGGGATACAGAAGCAGGAGAACCTTGATGGCGTCAGAACCTGAAATCTATTGAAAGGTCTCTCCTGCAATTAAACAGTCACTTCTCAGAAAGGACTAACGAATAAGCTCAGTCTCATTTTATTCATCCGACTGACATACTTTAATTGAGGTTCTGCCATTTTCTTGAAAATTCCTTATTTTTTAATAATGAGCTGATCCCAAAA
>NZ_LZPK01000040.1:0-28197 GCF_001729375.1 Methanosarcina sp. A14
CTACCATTGTCTGAGGAGTTGTTTCCACTGCCGTTGTCTGAGGATGAAGTAGTGTATTCAGCTGTCATTATAGCAAGTGCATTTTTATAGAATGCGTCAGTCCGATCATATGTCAGGGTATTTGCACCTGTCGATTTAAAATCGTCCGTAACATCCCAGGAATCAGATCCACAGTAAGTTCCCTGAGGTGTACCTGAAGTGAGTGCATTTCCGTTGAAAGTGTATGACCCGTCTGTACTTGCCATGTGTACATCTGTAAGCGTTGCATCTGTCAAGGACGCATCAGATGGCAAAGCTGCCTGGAAAGACGTACTCCCAACGTAAGTTTCGCCATTGTCATCAACATAATAAGTATCCGGATCATGTCCACGGTTTACCTGATACCAGATCTTTTTTCCACTACCATCGTCGTAAGCTACAATGAGGGTTATCAGTTTTATTCTGCCATCAAATTTATTGTCACTAGGTTCGGTATGTACGGTAGCCTTGTTTGCCCCGGACTTTACAAGACTTGTGACATCATAATACATCATGTAGTCACTGGTTACCCTGTTAACGTGGTCGTTTACCTGGACATATGCTTTTCCGTTATTACCTCCATTAGTAATGTATGTATAAGGAACATTGAGGGATTCTGTTCCTAGAGTTTTATCGTTAAAGCTTACTGTTGCTGTTCCTTGATAATTATTTTGCATGTGTCCACAGTATACAGTTGTGAGCAACATTGCCCATTCGACCTTGGCGTTAGACGGCAATGTAAAGGTCTTGTCTATAGTTTTAGCGTCGTGTATTGGCTGATCTGCTGTTCCGTAGTAGCTGTCACAATAGACACCTCCACTTACTGTTCCGCTGTGGACAGAAGCCAGAGGGACCCCGCCGACGTAATTGTCAGCCAGGCAGACTCCACTACTCAGCATCAGAGTTAACAATATCAAAATTAGTTTTCTATTCGTTAACCTTCCTCCTGTACATCAATTAGAGAAAGAATTCTAGAGATCTGTGAATAAGAAGCTCTTTTCAAAAAAATAACAGGAATCTAGACTATTACCTGTAAAAGCAGAGCCAAGTCGTTTTCATTGGGTTTTAAGGAAAGTATCAAATGCTTTTGTCAGACTGAATGGATCATATTAATTTCAGTTCTGAGTGACTCCTTTAGACAGTTATCTTCAGGATTCTTTCTCCCAACAATTTTCCAATTGTTAATTTTGATTACTTTTTAAGATAAATAATCATTTTCTTAATAACTATTCAGATATATTAATCTTTCCAAATGTTTTATATGTGCAGAAATATATAAGATATTATGTGAATTGTAATTATAAATTTCCTAAAAATTATTTGATTGATGTTGATTTTTTACTTGACAGATTATAATTGTTACTAATTAAAAATTCAAAATAAAATGTCTAAACCAGCAATTAAAAAATTTTGATTTCATAGGTTTGCCTATCAATTTTTATAATGGTGTTTAATGTTTTTGATTTGTCCCAGCTAATTAATTACTGAGTATCTATTTATAGTTCAATAAACGATTATTTATCCTAAAATTTATAATTATTATTAAATAGTAATCTTTATTTAATAGTTTTTATGAATAATTGCTAAAAACATGTGCAAATATTGGAAACATTGCTTTATAATCCTGATTTGGAAGTTTTTATAAGTTGACTACAGTGCGCCTCATAGAATGGAGAAAATTAAAGAACATAAGGTAGAAATCCAAACAATTTGAACTAAGCAAAAACGTGAAGCTCATTTATACATTACAAGATTTACATTCCTGTTAAATAATGATTTAAGCGATATTAAATAACTATCTTGGAGTCACAAACTTTAAATATGAAAATAGTTAAATAAATAGTCTCAAAAACGTAGAATTCTCAGGAAAATAAACGTAGAATTCTCAGGAAAATAAACGTAGAATTCTCGGAAAAATTGCGGGAGCAAAAAGTGAAAAATTATTATGTATTTTTTAGATATAGTAAATAGCTCCCCCCACTACATAAAACCTTGCCATTTTACATTTTATGGAGATTTATTTAATTATTTATTTTTAACTGTTATATACTTTGATTTCGTTACTTTATTAATACCTGCTGCATTGGAAACTGTAAGTGTCACTGTATATTTTCCTGCTTTGTAATACTTATGGACTGGATTCTGTTTGGCTGAAGTTTTTCCATCTCCAAAATTCCATTTCCATTTCGTTGGCGTTCCTGTACTTTTGTCAGTAAAGGTAACTTTTAATGGTGCTTTTCCGGAGGTTGAAGATGCAGAGAAAGCAGCAACAGGTTTTGCTGTCACTGTGATATACTTTGATTTCGTTACTTTATTAATACCTGCTGCATTGGAAACTGTAAGTGTCACTGTATATTTTCCTGCTTTGTAATACTTATGGACTGGATTCTGTTTGACTGAAGTTTTTCCATCTCCAAAATTCCATTTCCATTTCGTTGGCGTTCCTGTACTTTTGTCAGTAAAGGTAACTTTTAATGGTACTTTTCCGGAGGTTGGAGATGCAGAAAACGCAGCAACAGGTTTGTTACTTGAGGTCTTGTATTCTGCTGTTATTATGGCGAGTGAATTCTTATAGAATGGAGCACTCCTGTCATAGGTCAGGGTGTTTGTGCCGGTAGATTTAAAGTTGTCTTTAACACTCCATGAATCGGATCCACAATAAGTACCCTGAGGTGTACCTGAAGTGAGTGTTTTTCCGTTGAAAGTGTATGATCCGTCTGTACTTGCCATGTGTATATCCGTAAGTTTTGCAGATGTTAGTGTAGAACCCGCTGGTAAAGCTGCCTTAAAAGCTGTGCTTCCAATGTAGTTTTCACCCAGGTTATCATCACTATAATAAGTATCCGCATCGTGCCCGCGGTTCACCTGATACCATATCTTTTTTCCGCTGCCGTCATTGTAAGCTACAATGAGAGTTATCAGTTTTATTCGACCATCAAATTTACTATCACTGGGCTCCGTGTGTACGGTAGCTTTGTTTGCCCCGGACTTTACAAGACTCGTGACATCATAATACATCATATAGTCACTGGTCACCCTGTCAACATGGTCGTTTACCTTGACGTATCCCTTTCCATTATTGCCTCCATTGGTAAGGAATACAAAAGGAACTTTAAGAGATTCTGTTCCGAGGCTTTCCCGTTAAAACTCACCTTTGCAAGCCCCTGGTAATTATTTTGCATGTGTCCGCAGTATACGGTTGTGAGCAACATTGCCCATTCGACCTTGGCGTTAGACGGCAATGTAAAGGTCTTGTCTATAGTTTTAGCGTCGTGTATTGGCTGACTTGCTGTTCCGTAGTAGCTGTCACAATAAACACCACCACTTACTGTTCCGCTGTGAACCGAAGCCAGAGGGATCCCGCCGACGTAATTGTCAGCCAGGCAGACTCCACTACTCAGAATAAGAGTTAACAATATCAAAATTAGTTTTCTATTCATTGACCTTTCTCCCGTACTTCAATTAGAGAAAGAATTTCCAGAGATCTGTGCATAAGCAGTTCTTATCAAATAATTAACAGGAACCTGAGTGTTGCCAATAAAAGTAAATTCAAATAATTATTATTCTGTTTTAGAAAATGTGACCAAATGTGTATTCGAACTAGATATCTCAAATTAATTCCCGTTTCTGAGGGACTCCTTTAGACAGTTATCTTTTGGGTTCTTTCTCATAAGATTTTTCAAATTATATCTAATATTTAATACAAATAATCATATTATTAACAATTATTCAGATATATCAATCTTTCTAACATTTTAAAATTGAAAAAATATATAAATTTTTATGCGCATTTGTTATTTTTATTTTGACAAATTAAGAGATTTATCTTAAAGTGCAGGTGTTAATTATTGAAAACCATAATAATTAGCAATCTTTTTCATTTTTCCAAAAAAATAGTGATAATGGTCGTGGAAATTTCTTATGAATCGGAGAATTTTTAAAGATTCTATCCCAAAACTTCCTGTAATTTCATTATTACTGCTAAGATTACAACTCCCAAATATGATATCTCTTGTATCCTCTTCAACTTGTATGGGTAAAAGCAGTAATGGATTTCTAACCACAGACAAAATGTAATAGTTATTCCATCTTCCTTTATCAGTTATTCCATTTTCCTTTATCATATCATGGAGTAAACTTTGAGTAAAAATAGAACTTGAAGCTTTAAAACAATCTCTGGCTTCGCTGGACATCAATCCAGATGAAATTAAAAATGGAAATTAAAAATGAAATGTATGCCAAAGCTTTTCATATTTTATTTTCTATCATTGAAGTTTCCACTCAAATGTGAAGAAGATACCTTATTTATTCTTATTTACTCTCCTTTTCTTTCAACCCATAATAAATATCCAGTAATTTGAGGGTGTTTTCAGAGACCTGCACCTTCATTTCCTTGTCCGGCCTGAAAAAAGCAAAATGGTGGATCTCACTTCTTGGTTCTGGCACTCCTTTAGCCTTAATCTTGAAAACCTTGGACGCATGAAACTTGAAAAGGTATCTTACATCGTATGCCCGAAGCCCTGTTTCTTCCCGAAGTTCCCGGATTGCGGCTTCGATGCTAGCTTCCCCCTTCTTGGGTCTTCCTCCGGGAAGCCTGTAGTAAGAGCCTGAACTGCTCACCAGCAGGATTCCTTCATCGGTTTCAAATATTACTGAGCCTCTTCGATTGTCGTATGCGCTTGAAATATTTTTTACCTTCTGTAAAACGGTTGAGTTTTAAAGGTGTATATTACTGATTTACTACCCCAATTAGAAGAGTTTATTTCTGGGAATACTCAAACATTCGGCGAGACCGTTAGCTCACTTTATGTGGCAATAATTAACGAGACTTTTTTATTTTTTCAGGGTGTCCAGTAATATTGATGAAAAATTTTTCATTAAAACATAAAAACAAACCGTTAAAACGTAAAAACAAATTATGACAATTAGTTAGACCTTATAAGTTAAAAAGCCTCATGGTTCAAGTTGATTAACATCAAACTTTTCTACTTTTTAGCAACCTATATATGTTAATTCTGTGATGTGAAGTAAAAACAAGTTCAAAAGAAAATGTGAAAATGACAGGCAATAATAACGAAAATGAGTATAGGTTATGAGATATAGAGGATGAACTTCGGGCTAATTCTAGCTTGAAAATCTCGAAATATTCTGTGTCCTTACTCGGATTAATTTTTTTAATGAGGTTCAGAAAACGTAACTTTTGCCTTATGGAGCTGTAAAATGAGAAATACTCCGGACTTAAGGTGGCTTGACTTAAAAAAGACCCTACAAAATGTAGACCGGAAAGAACTTATTAATATTATTCAGGATCTTTACAGGTATTCTGAGGAAAATAGAAGGTACCTGCTTGCCAGATCCATAGATACAAATGCTGAGCCCGGGATTCTGGAAGCTTACAGGGAAGTAATAAAAAATGAGTTTTCCCAAAAAGGGGCACGGGACGCTCAGGTACTCGGTTGCAAAAAAAGCAATTAGCGACTATTCGAAGGCTTCCGGGGATTTTGCAGGGAAAATGTAGTTGATGCTTTTTTACGTAGAAAATGGGGTGGATTTTACCAACGAATATGGAGATATAGACGGAGGAGTTTTATCAAGAAATATACAGTGCCTTTGACGAGTTCTGCACCAAGTTAGAAACACCTGAAGGTAAAACCCTTTATGCCGTTTTCAGAGAAAGGCTTTTTAATCAGCAGGAAAACAAAAGGAATGGCATGGGGATTTGGAGACGGAATAAAACTGCGTGTGAAAGAAATTGAAGATTTTTTTCAAGATGCTGAAGATTTTTTTGAAGACGCGCAGAGTGATTCATAACACAAAAAACGGAGGTGGGGGGTTCATGGAAAAAACAGATTCTGTAAAATGGACACAGGCGAAGAAAATCCTGCAGAAAGCTGAAAAAACGGAACTTGTCGATCTTATTTGTGAACTTTATGGACATTCGGTTGGAGACCGCATGCTCATAAATTCCAGATACCTTGGAGAGAGCGTAAAGACGAAAATGAATAAGATGCTGGATCAGTACCGGAAAATAATTAAAGAGGAGTTCTCCCCAAAAGAGGGACTGGGAAAAATCCATTACTCTGTAGCAGAAAGAGCTATCAATGATTATTCAAATGCTTCAGGAGACTTTTTGGGGACTCTGGACCTGATGCTTACATATGTTGAAAGAAGGGGTTCAATTTGCTCGTATTTTTGGAACAATAGATGATGAGTTCTATGACAACATTGAAGGGATGCTGGAGAGGTTTTGTGAACAATTAAAAACTGAGGAAGGACAGAAATACTATCATCTTTTCAGGGAAAGACTGCTTAAGGTCGATGTGGGACTGGAAAATGTCGGATGGGGTTTTGAGGAGGCAATTTATGATCTCATATCAGATATTGAAGATTTCTTTGAGGAAGAGCAGATTGATTCCTAAAACAAAAAACTCAGGTGAGTTTTCATGGCAGAAGAACCAACTTTAAAATGATCTGACTTGAAGAAATCGTTGCAGGAAGCAGACCAGAAAGAACTTATCAACCTGCTGCACGATTTGTACAAAAAATCCGCAGACAACCGCAGGTACATCACTGCCAGGTATGCAAAAACGGAAGACGAGAGCAAAATTCTTGAGGCCTACCGGAAAAAGGTTGTAAATGCATATTATACTCCACGAAGAGCAGCCAGTAGGCCCCATTATTCGGTAGCAAAAAAAGCTATCAACGACTATTCTAAGGCTTCCGGAAACATAAAAGGGACAATGGATCTGGCTCTTACTCTTGTGGAAAACGTTATGAAGTATATTCATGAATTTTCAGGCATTGACGAAGCATCTTACGTTGGTGGATCTGACATGATGGAAAAGTTTTGTGAGCTGGCCAGGAATGAAGAAGGGCAAAATTTTTACCCATACTTCAGAGAGAGACTTCATAAAATATACCGGGACTCTGAAGACAGCCCTTACGGAATAGGGGACAATTTACAGTATTATATCTCTAATCTGGTTGATGATATCGCGGACCCGGATGATGATTTTTTTGAAGAAGACATGAAGGACAACTGATGGTTAGTCCGTCCCGTTTTATTCTGGTTTGTGAGACGGGAAGTTTCCCTGTAGGAATTAACGATAGATTACTCGATTTTTAAACAGAAGAAAAAATCTAAATAAGATTGGTTGATTAAATAAGAACATGAAACTACAGTTAAAAAAAGATATAATTTCAGCCATTGGTTGGCTTGTTCTCTGGATTATTATCAGAAACTACATAAATGCCTGTACCTCTTAACTTTAGAATTCTAACAAAAAAACTTAACAGATTTTTAAAGGGAATTCAAATTACTGAAAGCTGCATAAAATAATTTATGGTTTACCCTTCAGATTTGCAAGCACTGCAGGGAAGATTACAACAAACAATTTTTTATATTTAAAATCCAATTTATTTTCAATGGCTGCTTCCTGGTCTCGATCAAAAACCCTTGGGACAAAGCAGAAGGTCTTTTCCTGGCGGATAGACAGTCGAGGAAACCTTTTCATAAAAAGGAAGTTCAGAAAGAATCGTTTTCCCAGAATCGATAAGATTAGCTGCCGCCACCTTGACAGGCTCTGCGAATTCATGCAGGATAGGGAATGGAAGACTCTTGCAAATAACGCCGCAAAACTATGCATGGGCACGGAAAAGGACGGAATCGGGAAATTCCTGTATAAGCTCCGTTCCGAAGTATCTTATGCTCAACTTTCAAGCCAGTTAGGAGCTATCTTTTACCAGGCTGGAGTGTGGGAATGGAATGAGCAAAAAAGAGGGATGAAATTCTTACTGCTTTCGGAAAACTGGCAGGAAAAAACAACAGAGTGTTATAGAAATTCGCTAAGTCCAGAAAATGAAGCCGCTTTTTTTGATAACGTTCTTGAACCTGTTCTTGAGCCTGTTCTCGAGCCCGAACTTGAGCCCGGAAAAATAGTAAAATCTAAAAAACAACAAAAACAAGAAGAGCAAATTGAAGTAATTCAGAAAATTGAGCAGATGAAACTTTCGGCTTTTTTCCGGGATTAAGAAAAAATAAAAATCCAGAAATATGAAACTTATTAAATAACCTGAAATAGAAGGACAGGAGAGAAAGAGTTTAGAAAAAAGAATTGCTTTTGATGAGTTTAAAAAAAAATTTCTTTTGATAAGTTTCTCTATCATGTTTCTCTATCATGTTTTTCTATCATATCAAACAGTTTCAGTATCTATTTCGATACCCCCAACTTGTTTTGCAACAATATTATATATCGTGCCAATAAGAAATCCCGCTACTGCTCCCGCAATCCCATAAAAAACAATAAAGAATACAGTTACGAATACACCTTCAGTAAGACCTATCCCATCCATACTTACCATGAAAAGAATAAGCGGCGAAAATACAATTGCAAAGCAGAGATACATAAGACTCAGGACTTTTGCCAGAGACATGCTATTTAAAGATGTGATACGCACCATATTAGCTCCCCTAAAAAATATTAAATAACTTCTTAGTATAAAAATTTACTTTGTTTGGCGGCTGAAAAAGGTAACCTTTTGCTTGCGGGAATATTTTTTTGAATATTTTAAACTCGAAACTTAATTTTACAACAAGAGTGCCTGAACATCAAAGTTTAAGACCAGCCTGGAACAAATACTGAGTTAAAACTATCTCTTTTAAGACTATGTCTTTTCTTAAACTATCTCTTTGCTTTCTGGGGGCTGGCTTTAACGGAATTATCGGGTGTTAATGTACTTGAGATCCTTACAGGGATAGACCAGTTAATCTGGGGACCACCGCTTCTGGTTTTACTTGTAGGGACCGGGATTTTCCTTACCTGGAAACTCGGAATGGTCCAGGTATTCAGGCTGCCTCTTGCGCTCAGGTATGTGCTTAATTCAAGAAAAGCCGAAACTGGAGTACAGGGGGACGTTTCGAGTTTTGGAGCTCTCACCACTGCGCTGTCCTCAACTATCGGGACAGGGAATATAGTTGGGGTTGCAACTGCAATAAAAACGGGAGGTCCGGGCGCTCTCTTCTGGATGCTTCTTGCAGGCTTTTTCGGAATGGCAACCATGTATTCCGAGTCCCTGCTTGCAGTCAAATACAGGGTCATGGATGCAAACGGGCAGATGTCAGGAGGGCCCATGTATTATATCAAAAATGGGCTTGGGCAGAGGAAGTACAGCCGCGCTCTTGCAGCCGCTTTTGCTTTTTTTGGGATGAACGTAGCCCTCTTTGGAATCGGAACTTTTCCGCAAGTAAACGCCATTGTAGATTCGGCAAGGATTGCCTTTAATATCCCTGAAACCCTGAGCGCTTTTGTAATAAGCCTGCTTGTGGCGTTTGTAACGCTTGGCGGGATCAGGAGGATTGCAGCAGTCGCCCAGCTTCTGGTGCCTTTCATGGCAATAAGCTATGTATTGGGCTGCCTGATAATTCTTGGGTTAAACCTTGAGAAAATTCCTGACATCCTCGCTTTGATAATAAACTCTGCATTTACAGAAACTGCTGCACGGGGTGGTTTTCTTGGAGCTGGGGTGATGCTTGCAGTCAGAATGGGAATTGCCCGAGGAATTTTCTCAAACGAGGCAGGCCTCGGAAGTGCCCCAATAGCTGCTGCGGCTGCAAAGGTAAAAGAGCCGACCAAGCAGGGGCTTATTTCCATGACAGGAACTTTTTTTGACACCATTATCATCTGTTTCATGACCGGAATCGTCCTGATCGTAACGGATTCCTGGACAGGCGACCTTGCAGGTGCCTATATGACAAGCTATGCTTTTTCCACAGTACTTGCGGAGGTTGGAAATTACATCGTAACAGTAGGGCTCATCTTGTTTGCCTTTACAACTATCCTGGGATGGAATTACTATGGCGAGCGATGTGTGGAATATCTCTTTGGCATAAAAGGAATCCTCCCTTACAAAATCATTTACATCCTGATTGTTGCCTCAGGCGCTTTCCTGACTATAGATGTTATCTGGGTACTTGCCGATATCGTAAATGGGCTCATGGCTATCCCGAACCTTATTGCTCTGCTGGCTCTGCGAAAAGTTGTTAAGGCTGAGACCAGGAAGTATTTTGATAAACTCAAGGCCTAAGCCTCAAGCCCAAGGAAGGTATCAAGATAATCCTGCTGGATTTTCTAGGAAACCCTGTTGAAATAGAAGCTTTTTCAATCAATTTTTTCATATTTAAAATGGGGTATAGCCACGCAGTTAGACCTTTTCGCTCAATCCCAACCGTTGAGCTGTAAACGTTTAGTCGGTTTATCACGCTCTTGTTCTGAGTTTTTCGGTCAAGCCTTTTTTAAAAAGGCTTGCGTTGCACCGGTTGATCACACCGTCAAGTAGTTTTCGCTCAAGCCTTTTTTGAAAAGGCTTGGAATACAACATATTACCGGTTGCAAATAAAGTGCAACCGTTATAAACTAGGCACAAGGACTGTTATATATGAAGCCCGCCTGTCCAGAAAAGTATTCCTGCACCGGGAAAAAGAAGTGTAAGTTAATAGGTCGAATATCCGCAGACCGAAAATTGATAAATAAAATATCGGGAGATCGGAGAGCAGTAAGTAAAACATTGATAAATAGAAAAGCAGTAAGTAAAATCCTGGGAAATCAAAGAACAGTAGACAAAACATTGAGATATAGAAGTTCAATAGATAAAAAACCGAAAAATCAAGGAAAAGTTGATAAAATACCGGAAAATCCAAGATCAAGGGATGAAATGCCGGTAAATCGAAAATCGGCAAACAGAACACCGATAGATAGAATCTCGGCGTCATTTCTTCATTTTGTACTTGCCTTATTGATGATAACCGTCTTTTTGACAGGCCCGGCTTCTGCAGTTGTAGTGTCCGGTAACACTCACCTTGGAGTTGATGTCTCGGAAATCAACCCCAATCCTGCCAGGCCGGGTGAAGACCTGCTCATAAAGATCAATATCCAGAATGCCGGAGACGAGCCCGCAGAGAACGTGATAGTGGGAATTGAGGAAATTCATCCTTTCGTTTTTAAGTATAGCACTTCAGAACTTTACGGTTCCGGAACGAACACGGAGCGAAATTTCCAGATTGAACAGATACGGCAACGTTCCAAGGTCGAACTGAGTTTCTATTTGAGAGTAGATCCTAAAGCTGAATCGGGAATCTATCAGCTCGAATTCACTATTAAAGACAAGAGCGGGACAAGTTTTTCTAAAAGAATTCCTATTCGGGTGGAAGGAAACCCGGACCTTGTACTCAGCAGCACTGAAATTCTTCCTGTAAATGAGGATAATTTCTCTTCAGGAGCCATAGTTCCTGGACAGGAGTTCTATCTGAAGACATCAGTTAAGAATGCAGGAAACGGGAACGCAAAAAATGTCAGGGTAATGCTTAACCTCAACAGCTCGTCACCTTTAATCCCGCTGGAAGATAACGTCCGTTTCTTTGAGAACCTGAGTGCAGGCAGTTCCGAAAACCTCTCTTTCAAACTTCTTCTGGGCAGCAATGCTGATGTGAAGCCTTACAGGATTCCACTGCGGATAACAGCCTCGAATAACACTGAGACCTTCCAGATAGACAAGATCCAGGAAATTGGAATTAACGTACTTAATAGGGCGCAAATTGATATTTCAAGCCTGAAATTTGACCCGGAGATACCTGTGAAAGGACAGCAGGCATCCCTTACTTTAAGGCTCGAAAATGTTGGGGAAGGGGAAGCTCGCTCAGTCAAAGCCAGGCTTGAGGGGCTTGAGGGCAGCGGAAGCACGAGTGCTTTTCTCGGGCGTCTGGATAAGGATGATGATGCTCCTGCAGTTTTTACATTCACTCCTGAAAAAACAGGTGATCAGAATGTAACCCTGCTGGTCGAGTATGAGGATGATTTTGGCGAGCACCAGGTTAGCGAGAACCTGACTTTTAATGTGAAGAGACAGGAAGGAAGTGTTATTCCAATTGTTCTTGGAGCCGTCCTGGTCCTTGCAGCTGTGATTCTTTATACGAAAAAGAAAGGTAAGCTCTAAAATCCAAGCATCATGGAAACAAAAATTCTGGAAATAAGAATCCTGGAAACAAAAATCCTGGAAACAAAAATCTTGAAAACAAAAATCCAGGAAACAAGCCCGAAAACGGAATTAACCAGAAAGGATGGCCTATTATGCTCGAAAAAGCGAGAGTTTCCTTCTTCCTTGCCAGTCGCTCCATAACCAGGGGCAATAAAGGGATTACAATCTTTACAGTTTTCGTCCTGACCCTGATCTTTATACAGCTTGTGCTTTTTTCAAGCATGCTGGCTGGGGTTACGCTCAAGTTTAATGAACTTATGGTGAACTTTCAGACCGGAAACGTCGTGGTCGAACCGAAGGAAGAGGAACGCTATATAGAGGACGCATCAGCCCTCCAGAAAAAGATAGAAAGTCTTCCGCAGGTGGTAGGGACCTCAGCTCGCCTGAAAATGACTGGAAACGTCCGCTATAAAGAGAAAGAAATAGGAGCTACGGTTTATGGGATAGATCCTGCGGACGAGATCTTTGTAACAGGCCTTGAAGATGCTATGATAAGTGGGGAATTTCTGAGCAGGCCTGATAAAGGAGAGATTATTCTGGGCAGGGAGGTCTCAGGAGGTTTCGGAGCCCTCATGGACTCGAGATCTTTAGGAGGTGTGGAAGTAGGAGATACCGTTGAACTCACAATCGGAGGTGTAACCCGGGAGTTCAGGGTAAAAGGAATCTATACAACGCGCTATTTCATGGCTGATGCCTCAGCCTATCTTACCAGAGCTGACCTTGAAGAAATGCTGGGTATTGAGGGCAGGGACCTTGCTCAGGAAATAGCCGTTAAAACCGCAGACGGTACACCTGAGGACGATACCAGAACTGCGCTCCTTTCTCTTGGCATCAGTGAGAATATCCGTACCTGGCATGAATTTGCAGGTCTCCTCCGGCTGATCGAAAGCACACTTGGGCTGGTCAGGAATATTATGAATGCAATCGGCCTGCTAATTGCTTTTGTGATCATCTTTGTGGTTATTTACGTAAATATTGTGAATAAAAAAAGACAGATAGGGGTTCAGAAAGCAATAGGGATAGAACAAAACGTGATAGTTACATCCTTTGTGCTCCAGGCCATGCTTTACGCAGGCGCGGGTGTTATACTTGGCTACTTGTTTATGCGCTTTGGGCTTGTGCCTTATACGGTTTCCCATCCTGTAGAAATCCCGCTTGGAGACATGAGCCTCAAGCTGGACAATGCAGAAGCCTTAAATCGGGCAGTCCTCCTGTTTCTTTCTTCTGTAGTGGGCTCGGTAATTCCTGCGTATAAACTGGCTCAGAAAGATCTTCTTGACCTGATCTGGGGCAAATAAATGGGGCAAATAAATGGGGCAAAACAAAGGGTGAAAATATGGAAATAATCCAAAAGCAGGCTGAAGAAGCAGTAAAAACTATGGAAATAATCCAAAAGCAGACTGAGGAAGCAATAAAAAGTACGGATGAAATCCAAAAACCGACAGAGGATACTATTATAGATACTATTATAGAGGGTATCGATATCGTGCGAACCTTCAAGATGGGAGAGGTAGAGGTCCGGGCCCTGCGCAGCGTAAATGTAAGAATCCGGCGTGGAGAGTTCATTGCAATCATGGGCCCTAGTGGTTCAGGCAAAACCACTCTTCTGAACCAGCTCGGCCTGCTTGATACCCCAAATTCGGGAAAAGTCATTATAGACGGTACGGATACCTCCAGACTTTCAGACAGCGAAAAAGGCAAATTCAGGTTGCATAACCTGGGCTATGTCTTTCAGGACTATGCTTTACTTCCCGAGCTCAATGCTATGGAAAATGTCTATATCTCCCTTATAATGCAGGGCAAAAGTAAAACCGAATGTGAATCCGCAGCCGCAGAAATTCTTTCCGCAGTTGGGCTTGGCGACCGCCTTCAGCAACTCCCTTCCAAGATGAGCGGCGGCCAGCAGCAGAGAGTCTCAATAGCCAGAGCCCTTGCCCATTCCCCAGAAGTCCTTTTTGCAGACGAGCCCTGTGCTAATCTGGATTCCCAGACCTCAAAGGAAGTCCTTGACCTTTTCGAGAAATTCAATCAGGAAAAAGGACAGACAATTGTAATGGTTACACATGAAGAATGGCATGCCGAATACGCAGACAGAGTAATAAGGTTGAAAGATGGAATTATTCAGGGGTGAACTTTCTGGACAGGTATGGCTTTCTTACAGAATTGAATTTCTATTAGTATTGGATGTCTGGCAGAGTTGTAATCAAAAAAATTACAAAAAATCACATGAATTACTTCAATCAAAAGGAAGTTAGAAGTTAATAAGTAATCATTTTATGTTATAACTTCCAGTTGTTTTTACCGAAGAATACATTATAAAAATGCTCTTTTTCAGATTGATTACCATATGTATCCTTTAATAAAACATCTTCTACACATTGGAAGTAACCTGAAACTCCGTTCCATATATTAATAATATCTTTAGACTTTCCGCATCCATCACATAATTTTTCTTTAAAACTTTTTGGTGACTCTGGCGAAAGGATATAAATTTTAAGTCCATGATTTTTAACAGCATTAGATATTACACTGTTAATATGTTCATCGCCAAAACCATAACCTATTACTAATAAACGACGTTTATCCTGTGAAAGTACTTCTTTAAAAGTGTCAAAATAAAATCTCAATAAAGGTTCATTATTAATCTGTTCAGTTTTGCCCCTGCCGATAACCATTGATTTTGATCCATTAGAACTAATCCAATTATATGACCCGTGGAGCTTTATCAGAAAATAACTTTCTTTTTTCAACAGATTTTCTTTTCTAGAATTTAATACATCTTCGTTAGGTAGTAGATAATAATCTTCCTTTTTTAAATTATAGAATTGTTCTCTTTCTTCATCAGTTGAAAATGGAATAAAATCATAAAAAGAATCTCTATTCATATACCATACTGGATATTTATCAATTCCAGGAATACAAAGTCTAAGAATATAGATTTTGGTAGGATCTCTAGGCTCAAGAGGATTTTGGTAAAATCTTTCAATAAACAAATCTTGATTCAGTGTAAAGATAAAACTTTTATTTTTTGTATTGCCAAAATTAAAAAATAATGTATCAGTGTTGTGAATCCATTCTATTTCTGGGTATTTTCTTAATCGCCTTAAAAGAGTTTCGTCTATGGTGTCGTATGCAGCTTTCGTGGCCTCTTGGATGGCGTCTTTTTCTTTACGTTTAAATTTTAAAGTTGGCAATAAACTTTCTTTGTCTTCTAATCCTTCTAGCACAGAGTAATAAACTGATTCATAATCGAAATTATTAAGCATTAATTTTTTAATTCTCGGTTGAGCCTGAATTTTTTCATTATTAAATATTTCAGCCCACATTTCACTTGCTAATAGACCGCCAAAATTTTTAGTAAAACCAGCTCCTAATAATAATATGTTTTCAGCATACATAGAACCAGTATTTTTATTACTCATCTTAATCACTATTTGGTAACATACGATCACATATAATGTTTTTTAAATTATAGTCTGTTTTTGCTTTCATGTCTAGATAAGGCTCTTAATGTTATGTTTACTGTTTACTATGTTTTTCGTACTATTTTTTGCAGTTGATTAAAGGGCAACTATTCATAACTCATATACTCCTCCAGTATATTGAATGAATAAGTTTAGAAAAACATAGGTTAAATATGTTGAAAAAATGAGAGAGTAACAAGTTATACTAAATCAAAAAAATTAATAATTATCCAATTCTATTATTTATTTTATTGAGTTAATAAGGAAATCTCTATCATCCTGCAAGTCTAAAATGTGCATCTTACGATGACAATTAGGGCATAAAGCAACAGTATTCGTTTTGTCATCAACCCCGCCTTCTGACAACCATCGGATGTGATGAACTTCCAAAAAAGGAGTTCCATCTTTTTTTAAAAATGGAGCTAAGTTACCACAAAGTTGACAATAACCATTAGCTTTCTTCAACGCAAGAGCGGAAACGTCAGGATCTCGGTCATATCTTACCGAAGCTGCAGATGTGGTTTTCAGAGTTTGCTTTTTTGTTTTAGCATCTATCTTTTTTTCCAATTCATATATAGACAACTGAAACGCTTTGTTAATATTTTCTTGCTCTTTTTTATCTAAGTATTCTTTAGATAGAAATATTTGTCTATCTACCATACCAACTTCTTCTAAAGCTTGAACCAACTCATCTCTCAATTTCCAAACGAATCCTTTATTAGGTCTTTTGTAGTCAACATACCATCCTTCAAATGGTACGATGAATACTGATTTTTTACCTGTAGTACCAATTACTTCAAATCGATTCAAATGTTTTAGAATCCTTCTAGTTAATTCTTTGACAATTCCGTTATATGGAGGACGTTTCAATTCAGGTGAATATTTTTCCTTTACTGTATTAGCAGTTGCTTGATGGCCAACTTCATTATACCACTTCAAAACCATATCCAATGCGTTTTCGTAAAAAATTTCATGATTTTGAAGCATCGACTTCCACTCATCCACAGAGATATCAATATCTACTTCATAATGACCATTAGATTCCTTCAAGTACCGCCTTTCCATCTGTAAACCACCTTTCATATATTTACTAACTGGTAGTCCAAATCTTACCAAAACTTCCACCATGACTCACTTTCGGTGACTTCTGGTAAAAGCTTAGTATTCAATTTACTATTTTACATTTTACTGAATAAAGTTCTGAATATGGGATTGTTTATGTATATTTTCATATAGTCAAATAATCAGAAACGATTGTTTTATCCCAAAATTATTTGGTAGATTAAAAACTTTGAAAGTTTAATATATGATACAAGCAGACAACGCAAAAGTTAAGTGCTTAAGGCTCTTCGCTGTTTCTAGTGGGTAACTTATATTTCATTCCTAAATTTTTGAGTTGAATATATTAAATATAAAAACAGTTGTTGCTGAAAATTACATTCAGACTTGATATTTTCCTATTTGGCCTGAATACTTTCTAACTAATCAATTATTTTCAACCCATACGTAACAGCGAAGAGCCTTATTATCTATCTAAAATTAGGAAAACTAAAATTTGAGTTACTCATATGAAATAGCGAAGATCCAAGATTATTTATGTATCGGCTCAACCATGTAATTTCTTTTATCAATAATTGTTTCACCGTAATTGCCTTGTGAGGTATCTATAAATTCATAAATAGTGTGATTTCTTTCTGAAGAAATATTTGTCTTTCCTATAGAGTAAAAAGTAGAGTTTTTAAAGCAATAAAAAAGGTAAAAAATCAAAAAAATAAAAATAGTTGAAACAATAGGAAATAGTTTAAAAATAAGACTAATTATCCAATCTGACCCTATTATTACAAAAATTCCCATTGAATAAATGATAACCATTAAGCCTTTAGTTAAACGATATATTAAAACATTGTTCTTTAGTTGCACATAGGTATTAAATTCATCTCGAAGATAACTAACAGCAGAGTTAAATTCGTCGTATTTACTGAGATCAAAATTAAGACTATTTTTTTTAGATTGAAACCATTTTTGGTAATGTTTTTTAATTTCAAAAACGTTTTGATTAATTGTTTCCTTTTGTTCATTGTAATTATCAACTAATGAAAAAATAATTGCCCCACCGATACTTAGAGTAAATAAAATTCCAGAAAACGATAACTTATTCCCAGATATTACATCTAGCGGTTTATCATCATAAAGTACTGTTGTATTAATCGTTGTATTAATCATATTTTTAGCTGTACCTGACAAGAAACTATCAAAGTTTAATCCATTTTCTGACAGAAAAATTTTCTGCAAAAAAAACCAGAAAAGGAATATCAAAATAAGAATGACGAAGTTATAAGATAAAAACTTGAGATACTTACTCGCAAGATTAAATAAAAAATCAGACATAAAGCTAGTTGTTAAGTTTATCCACTTTTTAACAACCAAATTATGAATAGGACTTTGTTTCAAAAAAGTAGTAGCTTTTTTTGAATATATGTAAATTTCAGGTAAGAATAAAATAAATCCTATTAATAAAAGGATAATGTTTCCATATGCAGCTAAAGCAAATAAAAAAGTACTAGCCACCATAAATGAAATAATAGATAACTTTCTTCCAAATTTTGAATTATAAATTGCAAATTCGACATTTGTTTTTTTACTTAGGTTTTGAAGCAAGTAATTTAATTTTTTGTATTCATTAGATTTGTTACGTGCAAATATTTGATTCAATTCATCAAATGAACTTTTTACCTCAAGCTTATAATACATAGTAGCGGCAATTGAAGAATGAACTAGAATGAAAATGTAGAAACCGGCTGATTGCATTATGAACTTCCTAATCGCAAGATAAAATGTAATTTAAGGGACAATATATGAAGTACTAATGCTTATAAAATCTGCATCCAAACAATTTAAACTTTATTATTGTGTTGAATAATAGATCAGTCTTTTGATTTATTGTATCCTGAAATTATTTCGCAGATTAAAAACTCTATGAAAGTTTAATACCTTATAAAAGAGCATGCGACACATAAGTTAAATTTTGAGTGAATTCCAACTTAATTTTAGTAGCGAATCTTTGATCAATTCCGAAAAAACAAGTGCATTCATCTTATTTGAGTAAAATCAAACTATACCGAATTGCTTACTGTTTTTATTCCGGAAATCTGGGTTTCTCCTGCGAACTATCACGTTTTTCGGATTCTTTACACCTTTCGGATTCTTCCCACTTTCCAAATTTCAAAAATTATTGGAATAGTATTTTAGTAACATTTACAATATAGTTAGCGTGAAAGCCCAATAATGGGAAGGATTTACATGTTTTTTGAGCTCGTGCTGGTAAAATATAAAACTTATTTGAAGCACTATTAAGGGCTTTTGCGGCTCTTAATAATAGCTGAGAGATTTGCCTTTCTTTTCCTGCTCATGATTTTATTCGATGCCTACGAGTTTGCTTATTTTCTTCCCGGAATGGAGACATTTTTTAAAACTCAGAACTACATTGACCTACAGGTTCAATATTATTTTAATGGCTGTGGGAGCGGTTATAATCACTTTTTATACAAACGGCTCTAAAAAAGGATTCAGGTACAGCCAGACCTATATCGAAGACCTGTTTGAAGAATATGAACCGTTGATAAAGCAGTATTTTGAAAAGCTCTCATCTTGAAAAAAGAGGAGTTCCAATAATAACATCCGTATGAGGTAAGTTGCACTTCAGGCTGATTTCACCTGCAACTTCAAGCCGATTTTACCTACAACTAAAGGCCAATTTCATATGCAATTACTTTTACTGAATTTTCTTATTCCGGAATTTTTTCATTTTGGAACGATATCCCCCTCATCATTCTCAACATTTTGAGATGTTTCCTCGCGTAATTTACGCGGTTATATGACTATTAAATTAATGAAATAAGCATTCGTTTAATGAACTTATGTTAGAAAGATACACAAAAAAAGAGAAATAAAATAAGATTAACTGTTAAAAATATTATATATAATAACTGCATAGTATAAATTGCGTTCTCATCCCTTTAACACCCCACTAGCAAAGAGCACCTACTCCAGAAAATTACTCTATAATAAAGGGATATAGAAAGAGAAACTCGCAACGCATAAGTCAAGTACCTCAAACCTCTTCCCCAACTATAATAAAGTGAGTCTCTTGAATACCGTTCGGAACTCCCAGGTTTTTCGGATGAGAACGCCACCTCATTTTAAAAAAGTGTTTAGGAACTTTACGAATTTCATATCCTTAGTATCATATCAATCCTCAAAAATTTAATAACTTTGAATAATTACAATCGATTATATCTGAATTTGCTATTGATTCGACACCATTATCCACCCGAGTTCTTTAAGCCTTTTCAAAAAACTGCTTTTCCGCAAGCTTTTTAAAAAAAGACTTGAGCGAAAACCCCAGAAACGTTTTTAGTACAGAGTTTTTCCGTGGTCTCTTTAGTACAGAGTTTTTCCATGATCTCCTGCTTTCTGCGGTTTTTTCTTTAGTTAAGATCAGTTAGTCAACTTAATAATTGACTAAAACTCTATTCTCTTAAATTCAATTCTTTTAAACTCAATTCTCTTAAACTCAATTCTCTTAAATTCAGTTTTCTTAAACTCAGTTCTCTTAAACTCAGTTCTCTTAAAGAAAGATTATCTGCTACCGGATCTCAGGTAAATCATCCTTTTAGAACGAGTTGACCTTTTTCTTGTTACCTTACAGGCAATCATTTTTAGTATTTACATTCAGTTACATCAGGTACTGTAGCTTAATGCTATAAGGTTAAACCAGTAAAGAAAAATTAGATACGTATACCAACAAAATAGAGTTAAAATAATATTATTTATTAAAAATATTATATAGAGTGAGAGCATAGTATAACTTGCGTTCTCATCTACAAGACCACATAGCAAGACCTATTCCACAAGAAATACTTCAACGCCTACTCCGAAAAATCTACTCTAAAAGTGAAGAGATAAGAAGCTCGCAACCCGTGAGTCCAATACTAAACCTCTTCCTGAACAAGACCTAATAAGTGCCGTTCGGAACTTCCAGAATTTTTCAGGTGGGAACGCAGCTCTTTTCTAAATAAAACTGTTAAGGGTTTCAAACCTGGCAGAAAATCTATGCTGAAGTTAGAATTCACTTGTGTTTATTTTTCCAAATATGCGGTAAAAATATAAAACTAATTTTTACAAAACTGGTTACAAAACTGGTAGACTGAAAAAATTCTGAAAAACCCGATAAGATAATTGCTTTAATTTACCCGAAATAGGGTTTAAGCCTATCAATAAATTAGTAAAAGATAAAAAAATGAAAAATAGAGTTATAAAGCTATAGTCTCACTCTCTTTTTTCCGCTTGAAAATGGCAGTTACCCTGCCTTCTTCATTGATATCGTTTCTTATCAGAACCAGTTCCCAGCCTTCATTTCCTATCCTTTCAAGTTCGCTCATCATCTGCGGCAAGTTTAAGCCGTTAAGCTTGCGAGAATCATACTCCCATAGATGTATCAATTTATTACGCCCCCACTTGACGATAAAGATAAATTTTTTAGTGTTTATATTGGAATAAAACTATAAATAACCTGAACAAAAGGAAAAAAGCAATCAGGTATTTGCATCAAGTGAAAGTATCTTTCTCGTCTATCTTTTTCCTTCTTCAGGCTTGTTTACCGGATTTCTTATTATCCGAACTTTCTTCTTTGTGAAAATCCAATGCATTCAATGCAAATCGTGAGTAAGCGGCAGCGGGTCCACCTCCCATTTCGATGGCCACATCAATAGTCTCATATATCTCTTTATCTGATGCACCTGCTAAGCAAGCCTGTTGAACATGCCATTCAATACAGGGCTCACATTTAGTAACAATGGAAATAGATAGAGCCATTAGTTCCTTATGTTTCCGTGAAAGGCAACCAGCTTCAAATGCTTTCGTTTCTAATTTAAGAAAAGAATTATAAGTATTACAATTCTCTAAAAATCGAGAATGATGCTGCACTCTATCGTTTATGCTCTGATTTATTTTATCTTTGATGAATTTATCCATGTAGTCACATCCTGATAGATAGGATTACTCCAACTACACATAAATATTTATTTAGTTAAAACAGTGAACTGATCTTAAAACCAACTTAGATCTAATGTTAGTAAATTTGCTTTTAAGGTTAAATGGTATCCTCTTCAAATTAAAGGGAGAATTTCCCAACTCGAAAAATATACAACAATTTTGATATACAGTTGTTAAGTTGAATGCATTACTTGAGGTTGTTTCTCGGACCTGGCAAAATTTGTAAATTTTCTGCAAGTATGAAAGTGAGAGATTTTCACTCAATTTGAAGAAGATACCATGAAATTTACTTTTACCCCATATAATTTGAAGAGAATACATCCCCATCTGCCACTTTCCGGCTTTCGCCATAAATTACCAAGGAAGGGGACTTCTCACCTTAAAGTTAAATGGTTAAATGTTAAATTCATTTTAACCTTAGTTTCAATTGCCAACTGTTTCTCATTTCGTTATTCCATGCAACTAATAAATCAAGATTAAGTGCCAGCCAGCTATTAGAAAATAATGTATAGACTTACCTCCATTATTATATATAATGTCCAAACTTTTAATAAACAATGATCAAAATTAGCTTCAAGCAGGGAACGCTTCTTATAGAAGGTAATGTGAGAGTTCCCAATGCAGTCTGGGATGAAAGAAGCGGAAATTTTAGAGCTCTTGCTCTTTATTACAGAGACATAACAGATTATCTGAAAAATTCTAAGATTCTATTTGAAGATGAAGTGCTTGACCTCCTTCCCTGTCCTGATCTGGCAGCAGCTTATGAAGCGTCTGGAAAGAAACTTAAATTAAGGGATTATCAGGCCGAAGCTCTTGTGACCTGGGGAGAAAATAATAGATGGGGAGTGCTTGTCCTTCCAACAGGAAGCGGAAAAACCCTTGTTGGAATCAGCGCAATTGCAGGCTGTAATACCCCTGCCCTTGTGGTTGTCCCGACGCTTGATCTGCTTGAACAATGGAAAAAACAGCTTGAAGAAGCTTTTATGATGGAAATCGGAAAGCTTGGGGGCGGGGAGAAGAAAATTCTTCCGATAACCGTTTCAACATACGACTCTGCTTATATTCACGCCGAAACACTTGGGAACAGGTTCGGTCTCCTTGTTTTTGATGAAGTTCATCACCTGCCTGCCGCCGGATACAGGAGCATTGCCGAATTTTCCGCAGCGCCTTACAGGCTTGGACTGACAGCCACTTACGAACGGGAAGATGAGTTACACTCAGAGCTTAACAGGCTTGTAGGGGGAAAAGTCTACGAAAAGCATGTCTCAGAACTTGCAGGCAGCCACCTTGCCCCTTACAGGATAAAACGGATAGCTGCTGCACTTACGGACGAGGAAAGAAAAGAATACGACAAATGTCATTCGGTTTATACAGATTATCTTCGGAAAACCGGGATGATTCTTCGTGGGCCAAGGGACTTTCAGAAACTGGTTATGAGAAGCGGGAGAGACCCTGAAGCCAGAAAAGCCCTTCTTGCAAGAAACGCAGCAAGAGAACTTGCTTTTAACACGGAGTCTAAAATTGAAAAGTTAAAAGAGATCCTGAATAAACACCGAGAAGACAGGATCTTCATTTTTACGGAACATAACCGGCTTGTCCACCGAATTTCCAGGGAATTTCTTATCCCTGCAATCACCTACAGAACGCCTGCAAAAGAAAGGAATTCCATCCTCGAGAAGTTCAAGGAAGGAAAATACAGGGCTGTAGTTACTTCAAAGGTTCTTGACGAGGGCATAGATGTCCCTGAGGCAAACATAGGAATTATAGCAAGCGGTACAGGGAGCAAATTAGCATATATCCAGCGCCTGGGAAGGATCCTCAGAAAGAAAGAAGGAAAAGAAGCTATACTCTACGAAATTATATCCGAAGAAACAACCGAAGCCGGAACTGCCAGGAGAAGAGAAGAAGCTGTTTCAAACCGAAAAGGCTCTGGAAGATCAGCGCAAGAAAATCAGATGAAGACAAAATCAGGAAAAGAAAACCAGATAAAGAAAGAATCTGGAAAGGAAAGCCGGATGAAGAAAGAAAAAAATCTCGGAGGCGGCTCTTCTGCTCACGTCTGATCTTCTTGTAACCCGCCTCTCCGGAGGAAAAATAAAGCCTGTATACGCAGCTTTTGACCCCGAAAAACTGGAACTTGCAAGGCTTCTGATAGAAACTTTCGAGCAGCATATCGGAAAAACTTATGGGGATCTTCTGGCTGAACTTGATGGTTACGAAGAAATGAATTACCGTTTTATCAGGGGACTTTCCCAGCTGCTTGGAAGGCGCACCGCTATAGAAACGGATGCAGCTGTTGACCCTTCTCTGGCGAGGGAAACGGTTTTTGAAGCCTGCGAAGGCATGGCACTTTCTCCTGCCGAGAGAAAAGAGGCGCTGCAAAAAGCTGCAAAAAAACTTTCAATTTCGGCAAAGGAACTTGAAAAGGCACTCTGGGCGGATCTTGAAGAAAACCAGATAGTCAAAAGTTTTGTACCCATTTATCCTGCAGAACTTCTAAAACAGTATAACATTTCCCTTACCCAGACCCTGCTTTTCCGTGCAGTTGACCTCGACATCTGGATAAAAGGCGATTTTCAGAAAATCCTCTGGAAAATCCTTCGTTCAGGGCTTATGTATTCCCTTGAAGATGCTGACGAGGAAAGAGGCAAAATCGATAGAGGAATCAATAGAGAAAAAGAAGAAAAGGAAGGAAAAACCAGAGAAAATTTCGAAGAATTAAAAGCTGTCCACCTGCATCTTGACGGGCCTGCTTCTCTTTTTCGGATATCCGAACGCTATGGGAATTCCTTTGCAAAAATCTTTCCTGCGCTGCTGAGGTCAAAAGGCTGGAGGCTCAAGGCAGGCATTCTTCACAAAGGCTACCAGGGAAAGCGCATCCTGAATTTTACCCTTGATGACTCGGAAAAGTTTTTCAAAATCACTCCTGAAGCAGCCGTGTACCCTGAGACCCTTTCGCCAGAGCTTCAAATTAAAGAAAAAATAGAAAAATATGAAGCTGGGGAAGAAACCGGGAAAAAAGCCGGAGAAGAAGCTGAAAAAGAAGCCAGGATTGAGGAAATCGATGCCGAAGAAGCTGCCTATGACAGCACACTTGAGCAGATGTTTGGGAGCCTCAGTTTGGGAAGCTGGAAAATAAAAAGGGAGCCAACGATTCTTAAAGCCGGAAAATACGCTTTTGTCCCGGACTTCTCTCTCCAGAGGGACGGGATGAGGGTATATCTGGAAATAGTGGGCTTCTGGACTCCCGAATATTTGGAAAATAAGATTGAGAAGCTCAAGCAAGTAAAGGAACCTGTGATTCTCCTGATTGATAGAAAACTCAAGTGTTCTGAAAAGGATTTCCCTTCGCAGGAAGTAATCTTCTTTGACAAAAAAATCCCGGCAAATAAAGTCATGCAGATACTCAGAAAGTACGAGGAAAAAAAGCTTTCAGAAGACCGGTCAAGACTGGAGGAAATGGAATTTCCAATTTCAGGAGAACTTGTAAATCTTGAGGAAATCGCAGCCGGAAAAAGAGTTTTGCCAGATGCCTTAAAGGAAGTAGTTGCAGATAGGCTTGCAAAAGCCGGAGAACTGGAAGAAATCGGAGAGTTAGGAAAAATCAGAGAATCAGAAAGAACTGGAGAGTTCGAAAAATCAAGGGGTTTAGAGGAACTCAGGGAATCCAGAAAAGTCGAAGATCTGGAGAAATATCAAGATTACATACTCCTTGAAAATTATTTAATCCACAGGCAGCTACTTGAAAGAATAGATCAAGAACTTGAAAGACCGGGAGCAGTAGAAACTTACGCCGACGCAGTAAAGGTTTTTGAAAGTTTCAGGCTTGACCGCAGCCTTTACTATCCTGTGCTTGAACAGCTAGAGTATAAGGTTATATGGGCAGGGTTGAGTGAAGAGAATGCGAAGGTAAAAAAGGCGAAAAAAGTTTGAAATTTTTGATTGTTTCAATCAAGCTTTTATTTCAACCCTTTTTGGAATTGCCTTTACATCTTTTGGAATTCATTTAAGATCTTTTGGAATTCAATTAATATCTTTTGGAATTCATTTAAGATCTTTTGGAATTGCCTTTACATCTTTTGGGATTCATTTAAGATCTTTTGGAATTCTCTTTACATATTTTGGAAAGGACTACTTCAATTGGCAAACCCCATGCGAAAATTTCAACTGAGTCAAGAACAGGAAAACAGGACTCTTCTAGAGTTTTCCGGACAAAAATCGGTCTGCAGTCGACAAAAGTTGGAAATTTTCTGTGGGCCCATTCGTAGAGCTTTATCATCAGAGTAGGGTCATCTTTCTGGTTCATGGCAACAACACAGAGCCTTCCGTCTTTTTTAAGTACTCTCAGGCATTCCTTCAATACCTCAGGGATCTCAGGAGTGGCAAAAAACTCAAGGGTAAAGCTCATGAAGATAGCGTTAAAGAAACTGCCCGAGAAAGGAAGCTTAATAGCATCTCCACATACAAGTTATACCCTTCCTGAAAAACAAGTTTTTTCGACCTTCGATTGAGTAATGTTACACATTCCTTCCAAGATATCAATTCCGTAGACTCTTCCCGAATTTCCGACAGCTCGGGCAATTTCGAGGATACACTGTCCCGTGCCAAAGCCTATTTCAAGAATAATTTATCCCGGAGCGACATTCAGTTTATGCATCCCGGCATCTCTGAAATTTATTTCAAAAGGGCCGGCAAAGAAGTCTTACCATTTGCTCAGTCTGTCATAAGTTTTTTTAGCTGACTGTTTTGACCGGGTAACTCTACTGACATTCATTTGAAGCCCTTCTAGTTCCGGACCTTTCTTCAAGCCTCGAACCTTCTAACGCCAAAAATTTATTATGTATGAAAGTTCCCATATTGAAACTTTATTTATACAGAAAAGTTCTGATGTCTGATCTTCCTCGCTCTTATCTTCCTCCATTTTTATCTTCTTCCGTTTATGAAGAACTTGATTCCACATATTCCACACTCTTTTTTACAGGCTTGAAAAGTTTCATAAATTCATGCACGTCCTCCGGAAAATCCGTACTGACAGCAAGCCCTATTTCTTTTGCCTCGCCGGCTGAGAGTGGAGTGCTGTGGATCATTTCTCCGCTGACCAATTTTTCGACCACTTCATCGAGCCTGCTTTCCCCAGCCGGGCCTGGCTGGATTTTGCCTTCAAGAAGCTCTTTTGCAACATTTCTGGTGAATTTGAGGGCTTTTCTTGAGATATCACTCATAACAAGGGTGATATCATCGGACTTTTCCTTTTTTGTTTCTGCAGCATATATCCATGAGGGAGCAGGGTACATCCCACGAATAAAGTCTCCTATCTGGGGATCGATTGGTCCGATAACCGCATCCTTATCCATCACGATTTCATTTGCTGCAAGGGCGATAATTGTGCCTCCTGACATCGAATAGTGAGGGATAATTACTTTCGTGTTTTTCGGGTGCCGCCGCAGGGCGCGTGCAATCTGGATACTGGAATGGAGCTGACCGCCAGGCGTGTGCAGGATCAGCTCAAGCGGGTAATCCTTGTATTTTCTTATCCAGCGCAGGATCTGCTCGGCGTCTTCCTCATCTATGTACTGGTAGGCAGGCAGCCCGAAAAGAGAGATTGCCTCCCGTCTGTGAATCATAGTGAGCACCTTGCAGCCGTGGCTCTTTTCCATAGTTTTCAGTTTTGCCATGCGCCGCAACCGGATTTGTTTTAGCTGCGACTGCGGGTAGATTATTGCATAAAGAAACAGAAGTACAAACAGAAGGGACATCAAATCCCAGAGACTAATTGTCGTGCTGTCAAGCGTAACCAGAATATTCCCCCAAAAGTCTCCCGCGGGCACCGCACCTTTAAAGCTAATTTTTGACCACTTGATCAAAAGGTAAGAAAAATCGGAACTGAAACAGCCCTCGGGTTTAATCCCATGATAAATTGTCTTGCAGGTTTTTAATTTTTGGCCCCCGACTGCAGAAAAAAGGTCTCCTTCCAGTAGTACAGGAAAAGACCTGAAAAAGAACAGGAATTCTGCAAATGGTTATGGAGAAATTATTTTGAGCCCGATTATCCCTGAGAATATAAGAATAATGCAGAAAGCCCTGGCAAAATCCATGGGTTCATTAAAGAGCAGGACACCAAGAATCGTAGTGCCTATAATCCCGATTCCGGTCCAGATTGCATAGCCGGTTCCTATTGGCAGAGTCTTCAGGGACTGGGAAAGAAAATAGAAGCTAAGAAACATGCACACGACGGTAAGAATGCTTGGATAAAGCCTCGTGAAACCTTCTGTATATTTCAGCCCGATTGCCCAGGCTGCTTCAAAAAGACCTGCAATAAAAAGGAAAAACCATTCCATTTTTGTTCCCAACCTGCTTATGTAAATATTTAGAGTTACCGTAAGGATAAAAGTCAAAAAGTGTAAAAAGCCTTTTTCTTCTTATAACCTTGCTTGCAAAAAGCCTGGAAAAGACTATTCGTTTCTAAAAAATACAATAATGAATAGTAAACTCAGATTAAATAAACCAGCAAGAGCAGAAATTAAAAATCAAAAATTATAAATCTGGACTGAAAATCTGAATTAAAAGTCTGGACTGGAAATCAAAACTGAAAATCTGAATTAAAAGTCTGGACTGAAAATCAAAACTGAAA
>NZ_LZPK01000041.1:0-22348 GCF_001729375.1 Methanosarcina sp. A14
ATTGAGTGGTTTATGTGATTGAGTGGTTTATGTGGTTGGGTGATCTATGTATTCAGGGTTTAGCTCTTCTGCCTTATTTAGCATGAAAATGCTGCCATCTGCAAGCATTTTCATTATTTGTGCATGTTATTCAAAGAATATCATGTTAGTTTTTATGCTTTCCAGAATCTACTCGGAAACAGAAATCACTGTTTCGATGGAGATCTCCTGTGAAGCGATTTCAAATTAGGACGAATAGGCCGAAACTCCAGAAATTTGAATCGAGTTTTCTCTGCTCAGGGTTACTCCTCTCCTACTGGTCTTTTCCAACAGTTCGATCAATTTGTCTAAATTTTCTCCTCCCTGCTGGGCCGAAAAATGAATCATTCTTGCTCTGGGGTTTAATTTGCGCAGGAAAAGGCAGATTTCCAGGAGTTCTTCACGATTATTTATAAGTTCTACTTTATTGATGCCCAGGATCTCAGCCTCACCTATCTGATTTATCATGAAATTCTGCAGCTCGCCCGTCTTCTGACTCAGGCGGCTGGCATCCACAAGATTCACTATCGGGGCAAAAGTTATTCCCGGGATTCCCATATTCTCAATATTTCTTTTTATTTGTCCAGGGGGAGTTATTCCTGTGGGTTCTATTATAATAGTGTCTGGGTTGTAAGATGCAATGAGATTTCTCAAGGTGTATTCCATGTTGATTTTCAGGGGACAGTAGACACAGTCACTTGTAATTTCCCTGGTTTCAACTTCCCCTTCCGAGATCGTGTCTCCATTGATCCCTGTTTCTCCTATCTCGTCAGCGATAACTGCCACTTTCTGTCCCTGTTTTCCCAAATGTTCAACAAGTTTTCTTATCAGTGTGGTTTTCCCGCTTTCCGAGAATCCTCCGATTAACATACATTTCATGCCTTTACACCTTCCATAAGTTAAGCAAGAGTCCGAATAACCCTCTGGTAGTGGCAATATCTTATAGGGTGTCTAAAATGGAGAGACACTGCCACCATCATTTAAAAACGTTTTTTCGGGGTTATCTCCAGAGGTCGTTATTCCTTTTGACTCTATAATTAAAGATTCTCTTAATTGTATATAGCTTAACCGACACTGTTTTTTTATTGAGGTTCAATATTTTCCCCTTTTAAAAATAAGCTTTTCCTGAAATTTCATACTGGTCTGAATTTTCCAACACATTACGTTTTCAATATTGCAAGGGGATAACAAAATTCTACCGGCTAGAAAAATAGAAGTCATTAAATATTGAAGGGTATTGAAAATTTGAAGGCTTGACTGCATATTTAATTATAGAAATCCAGAGTCCTTAGTATCCAGAGTTTTGAAAAACTCGATCCTGCTTACAGTCCATGGCATTAATATTCGTCAGTAAAAGAGCTTTCTTTTCAATATACTTTAAATATGATCTCCGCAATATACATTATATATTATCAAAAATTAAATACAATCCTCACAATATTAATTTAGTTCTGGTTGAAAATTATTTCCCGTTTTTAAGATGAGAGAGTTTTATCAATTGATACACGGATAATATGTCCCTGAGCAGGATTCCGAATAAGCAAGAATAAAATTTTCATTGCTTCTAATATTGATTAACGTGATAAGTATCATTGATATGAAACACTTTTTACTTTATCATCTTGACTAAAGGCTGAAACTATGTTGCCTCCATGATCGTGGTGGGTTTTAGGGCAAATTCTGGCGAATTTGTTTCGGCTTAGACAATATATGAGTAATTGGAAGCTGATAAACATGAGTTCACTTATAGACCTGATTTTTTTCTCTGAAAAAAGAAAAAATCTTCTTGTTCAGTTAGCTAACGGGCCGATGGATATTAACGAGATAAAAGAAGTTCTTCATGTAAACTCCTGTGCTCTAATGCCTCAAATTAAAAAACTGAAAGATATGGATATGATAGTGCAGAAGGGAAGTATCTACCAACTTTCGGATATAGGGTCAGTAATCGTTGAGAAAATGCTCCCTCTTAAAGCTGTTCTTGACGTTTTTGATGGAAACAAGGACTACTGGTCAAAGCATGACAGGTCTCCTATTCCCGAAAACCTGATTCAGAAAATTGATATGCTGGAAAAATGTAACTTGGACGAGCCTGATCTTGACCACCTTTTCGAATTTCCACAGTATTTGCGTGACAAACTAAATGGTTCAAAAACTATAAAATCCTTTTACTCTTATTTCTGTCCTGATTGCCCGTCGATCCATGCTGCCTGTGCGGAAAATGGGGCCGAAGTACACCTTATGCTCGATGAAAAAGTGTATAACAGATTTAAAAATGACTTTACAGAAGAATATAATGTGTTGCTTAAAAATAAAGTATCGCTTTATATATACTCCGGTAAAATAAGGCCCTCTTCCTTCATGGTTACAGATAATTTCTTTATGCTGAAACTTTTCGGAAAAGAAGGAGAATTCGATCACAAGAAGATCACGAGTTTTACTCCAAGTGCCCTGGAGTGGGGAAATGAACTGGCTCAGTATTATATAGACCGTTCCACGAAGATTAATTATAACGATGAAGGTTAAATGAACTACAAAGATCAGTTAAAACCGGAGATCAATTAAAAAATGTGAGGAAAAATTTCTTTTACTCACTAATTTCTTCTTCCTGATCACCATGCTTATGCTTTTCATGGTGTTCATGTTCATGGTGTTCATGTTCATGGTGTTCATGTTCATGGTGTTCATGTTCATGCTCGATTTTGTTTACTTTTATTTGCTTTCTCTCAAATACCTCATGTACCGAATTATTTACAGCAGCTTTAACAGCTTCCTCGTCAACGTTTGAGACCGCTGAAAGTATCTTGAGGGTAGGGGTAGCTCCTTCCTTTGATTTGATCACATCTTCCTGGGGCTCTTCATAATATATTGTAATGTTCTGTTTCACGGTTTCTGATCCATTGTCCAGGAAAAGCTTGATGTGCCCTATAAACTCGGGATTTAGTTGCAGCACCTTTGCTTTTATTGTGTTCATCAGTTCGGTTGTTAATTCCCTGGCAACCTC
Organism: Methanosarcina sp. A14; assembly: GCF_001729375.1. NCBI lineage: Archaea > Methanobacteriati > Methanobacteriota > Methanomicrobia > Methanosarcinales > Methanosarcinaceae > Methanosarcina > Methanosarcina sp. A14. The sequence goes on from NZ_LZPK01000041.1 coordinate 3,020, forward strand.
AGTACTCAGGCTTCCATTTTCAACCGCAAACTCTACAGAATAACTGCCTACTTTTGAGGCTTCAATTGAATTTTCGGTCTCCTGCGGTGCAGAAGGTGCAGCTTTAGAAGGTTTTATTTCTTCTGTTATCTCGGTCGGGGCTTCTTTGGATAGTTCTTCAAGATCAGGAAGCACTAATCGCATAAAATTCTCAAAGCTTTCACCTGTGTCTTTTCCTGAAAGCAGGACTACTCTGGATTTCGGATTCAGTTGCTGGACCGAGGCTTCAAGGATTGGAATTCGAATAGGTTCTATCAGGTCTATCTTATTTATCCCGAGAATTTCCGCATCAATAATCTGCCTCATAGCAAATTCTTTTACTTCTTTCATCAGGTACTTGAAACGGCTGCCGTCAATCAGGGTCACAAGAGGGGCGATTTTTACCTGCTCGCCAAGATTCATAAGTTCAATTTCTTTCTTTATTATATTCGGGAAGGCGATGCCTGTTGGTTCGATCATAAGGATGTCAGGCTTGTATTCATTTGCAAGATAAGTAACTGTTACCCTTAGTCCTACTTTCAGAGAACAGCAGATGCATCCATTTGTGATCTCTTTCGTATCGAACCCGAACTTTTTTATCACATCCCCATCAATTCCGACTTCCCCGATCTCGTTCACTATAATGGCAACTTTTTTCCCTTTCTCTGCCAGGTATTTGCCCATATTGATAATAGTGGTGGTTTTTCCGCTTCCCAGAAATCCCCCCACTACAATGACCTGCACGTTTTTTCCTCCCTTCGTATCTTCTTGCTTATTGTTTATTTTTTTCTTTATTCGTCTTTAATCTCAATAAGCTTACCCTTTTTTACTTTCCTGCGACTGTCAGATTTTCCCATTTAAATCTGTCATCAGGGCAGGCGTGCAGACAGCGCTGGCAATTTGCACCATCACAGAGGTCAGTTCTTATTTTTACAACTCCGTTTTCTTCCATTCTCAGGGCTCCGTTAGGACAGACCTTTACGCACTTATGACAGCCTTCACACCCCTCGATTACCATGGTAAGGTAAGTCCCGACCTTTTCCAGTACTTCCAGTCCTTCTTCTCCAAGTTCAGGAATATCCCTTTCAACCTGACGGTCAATTTTAAGAATAGAGGAAGGCTCACCAATCATGGGCAGTTTTTTCTTTTTCAGGAACTTTTGAAGCATCTTAAAAGCCATGCCCTCGTTCCAGTAAGCAAGCTCCAGCATATAAGCCTCCTTAAATGCATCGGAGGTTGCAAACATTACATGGGTGCCCACTATTTCCTTTGCAATTGTCTGCAGTTCCCAGAGCCTGTCTTCAGAGAGCAGAATTTCTCTGGCAACGGTCAGGGAGGTATTTCCAATCTGGGAAACATAATTCGCGTTGTAAGGGATCATTCCCACCTTATGGGCTTTTGCCGCGTCCATATAAGTGCCTGCAGCGCCTGACATGTGGGCTGTCTGTAGTTCTTCCATGTCTATGCCTGCAGCTGCACAGAGAGTAATATGCCCGGCCCGTAGTGCTCCTATGGCTCTCCCTGCTTCAATAAGATCTTTATTGGTAAATATGACCCCATCCTGAAGATGAAGAATGCCATCCGGGGTCTGAATCTTTGGCAGCACAATTAGTTTATTTCTCATAGCTGTCTCTATAAGGGCAATAACTCCAGTGCCTGTGATGCCTTTTGCAGTGAGCTCTCCCTTTTCCACTACCTCCCCGGTTTTAGGATTTACAAGGTCTCCCTTGATGGTATTCATATCCCGATCGAGTACATAGCAGCGTAGATTATTTCCCTCAAACTCCACGTCACAAATTGTGTGAGGGGAAGCAATGGACCCGCATTCTATCTCCTGACCTTCAAGGGCAGGACCTGCAGCAGCTGAACCTGTATATATAACGCCGTTTGCTTTAAGAGCCATTTCGGCATTTGTTCCGTAGTCCGTTGCAATCGCTATGTCATTACTCTCAATCATGCCAGCCTTTACAATAAGAGCAAGAGCATCGGCTCCAACTTCGTGTTTAATTGCCGGAGGCACAAATAGTTTGCAATTTGTAGCTTCTTCAAATCCCTCTATTTCGGCCAGGGGTATTATACGAGCATCCCTGTTTTGCTCTTCTATGTGATATTTTTGCTTTTTACGTTCTCCGGCGTATGCCAGGTCTTCAATTGGAATACCCTGGAATATAGAAAGCTGAATTGGGTTTCCGCAAATTGCAAATTTTTCCATTTCTGCCAGGTTTACTCCAAGTTCAGCAAGAATGTTTTTTACTGCGGTTGCCGAGAGCCCGTGGGCCTTGTCAAGTCCGTAGTGGATTGCAAAATCAAGATGATCCATTACGTTTGCTCCGGGCAGGGGATTTCTCAGTGTTATGACGGTTTTCTTAATCTCACCGGTTTCCAGGTCAATTTTCTGGGCCCTAAAACCGCTGGTTCCGAGGTCAATTGCAACTCCTATTCTCATATCTTAACCTCCTCCAAAAAAAAGTTTAAGATTTGTTAGCCAGTACGTTTTAGACATATTCTTAGTTTAATATATTTAAATAAGTATTATGTTGAATTAGATCTAAAGCTATTTAACTGAATTGTTTGTTCTGAACGGCTTTCCTCAGGTCATAGCCTATCAGAGTCTAGCTCTAGAGCTTTCACTCCTCTGCCAAAACTAAAAAAATATAACGTAGAACACAGTTCCAGCTATTCTAAAATCTTAGAACTCTGGAATGTGTCCTTAAAAAATAAAAAAATTTTTGTGCCTTTTCAGGCGTAGTACTCGTCTCTTGCTGCAACCAGGGCTTTGACGTTTTCGAGAGGAGTCATGGGTGCAATCCCACAGCCAGGTGCAAGCACATCTATGCCGCCTTCAAGAGCTACTTTTGCTTCAGCTTTTATCTTGTCAATAGGTCCAGGCAGTAGGGTAAAAGGACTGGAAATATTTCCTACTAATCTTGCTCTGTCTCCAATGACTTTCTTTCCTTCAGCTGCGTTACCGATCTTTTCTTCTACGCTGAGTCCTTCAAAACCGCAGTCTGCCATGTCGCTGAGGATCGCGTTAACCTTACCACAGATGTGGAGTACAGTCACGGAGTTAACGCTAGCGGAAAACTTCTGTAACCTTGACTGAAGGAACTGTCTAAATGTGTCAGGGCTCATGAGGTCAGGAGAGGCGACAGGGTCTGCAATAGCGATAACATCTGCGCCAGCTTCGACCATTGCGTTTGCATAGGCGATTGCAGCTTCTGTGGAGATATCAAGAGCCTGCTCGAAGAGGTCAGTTTTTTTAATGGACCATTTCATGAAGGATTTTACACTTATCAGGTCGGAAGCTAGTGTAACCGGGCCTTCCATACCTCCTATAATTGGCACGTCAGGTCCTACTTTTTCCCTGACAATTTTAATTGCTTCGAGTACGGCTGGAATTCTGTTTCTCTGCAGGAGATCTGCAGGGACGGCTGCACCATCGAGGTTTTTGGGGTAGGGGCTAGCTGTGACAGACGGCTGCCTGTTTTTGGTACCCATGTTGATTTCACAGCCCATTGCTTCACCAAGAACGGTAAGACAGTAGGGGAGCCTCACAGCTTCAAGTCCACTAAGTTCATAGTTAGCAATTGCTAGTTTTGCCATAAGTTCTGGATTAGTGTGAGCTTCAGGCCAGGCAGCTCCAACTTTGTCCATAAGTTCTACAATCCCGGTCTGGGTTACGGAGCAGACAGGTACTTTGTCAACGGGCTTGCCTTCAAGGGCAGCTAAGAGTCTCGTTTTAAGTGTAAATTCGCTCATAGTCATACCTTTTTAAGTTGTCTTGATTTATTTTTATTAGAATTTTATTGCCTACTTGACAATATTAGTGTTCAGACCTTTTAAATCCAAAAGGTTTCACGCCCCGGAATAGAAAATCCAGAGTTTTGAAACACAGTTAAAATCTTAGGTTTTGCCTGGGAACTCAAAAATAAATTCGAATCTCCCTTTCCACCTCGTCCAAGCGGAGATAGAAACCAGGGTACTAAAAATAATTCTCAGGCTCCTTTGATTACATTAGAGTACGGGCATTTTTTTTAGTTAACAACTTATAAAAGCTATTTGTCAAGAATATTTTTTTACCATATTTTTAATAAATAGGGTCATAAATTTCGATCTCGTTGTTCATCCTTTTATGGTAGCTAGGTTCTCCACTTTTTCACTTTACTTTGTTAATGGATCAAGTCTGATCTGATAACAAACCAAATGCAATTTTTCTCTACCTTATTTCCTCTTTTATTTGCTACCTCTCTCACTTTGGATTTCAAAATGTTTTTCAGAATCTATGTCAAGCTTCTTATTCTTGTATCGCATTAAATCACAATGGGGATTTCGATGGGGAAGAATCTGACTGGTGATAACAGCAAGATTTGTTCTCCCCAGGGGAACGAACATAGTATTCAACTTTCGGAGTTTTTTCAAAAGTTAAACGTTGACGAAAACGGGCTCAGCGATCAGGAAGCTGCCAATCGGCTCAAAGAATGTGGAGCCAATGTTCTTGAAGAAACAGGAAAAGAGAGCATAATAAATAAGTATCTCAGGCAGTTTCGGAATTTATTCTCGATCCTGTTAACTGTGGGATCGATTCTGTCTTTCATTGGAGAATACCTTGATCCAGGACAGGGAAACCTGTATATAGGAATTGCTCTTGCAGGCGTTGTAGTCATCAATGGGACCTTTACATTCATACAGGAGTACCAGGCTGAAAAAACAATGGAAAGCTTTCGTCAGCTTCTTCCCCCCCATGCCAGGGTCCTGAGGGAAGGAACGGTAAAGGATATTCTGGCATCGGAGCTTGTTGTAGGAGACGTCATCCTTCTTGAGGAAGGAGATAAGGTTCCTGCAGATGGGCGTTTGGTTGAAATTAATACTCTGAAAGTGGATAACTCGGCTATTACTGGCGAATCCGAGCCTCAGCTTCGGTCCCTTGAATGCACTCATCCAAATATGCTGGAGTGCAGGAATATGGTTTTTTCAGGGACTCTAATACAGAGCGGGAATGGAAAAGCTGTTATCTTTGCAACTGGACAAAATACTCAGATCGGAAGCCTTGCAACACTCACACAACAGACTTCAGGTGTGGATACTCCCATTCGAAGAGAAATAAATTATTTCATAAAAGTTATATCTACAATTGCGATTTCCCTGGGAATAGTCTTCTTTATGCTTGCTTTTCTTCTTCAGGATATTTTTCTTGCAAGCCTAATCTTTGCGATTGGAATTATTGTTGCCAATGTGCCCGAAGGGCTTTTGCCCACAGTCACTCTTGCCCTTAGCCTTGCTTCCAAGCGAATGGCCTCGCGGAATGCTCTTATAAAGCAGCTTGAGTCCGTAGAAACTCTGGGCTCGACAACGGTTATCTGTACGGATAAAACCGGTACCCTGACTCAGAATAAGATGGCAGTAAACTCTATCATGATCGGTTTTGAATGTCTCGTTCTCGAAAACCCTACCAGTACTAAAAAAACAACCACAGAACAGGGTATCATCGAAAGTACAAACAAAGAGGATGTAGAAAAACTTGTGGATTCAGAGGCAGAAGAATTCTGTGTTCTAACATAATCTGTATGGGATCCTGAAAAATTATCATCTGTTTTCATAAGAGTTGCAGGACTATGTAATAATGCAAAACTTCGCGAGTCTGCTCCGGGATATACTGGTGACCCAACTGAAGGTGCACTTCTCGTTTTTGCAAATGGTCTGGAAGATATCGGAAATCTCAAGAATGATTATCCGAGGCTGGAAGAATTTCCTTTTGATTCGCTTACGAAAAGAATGGAAGTTATCTGCCGCACTCCTGAAGGAAAACTTGAAGTCTATCTCAAGGGCGCCCCGGAAGTAGTTGTGAAAATGTGCAGTTCATCCCTGGATTCAGGAGGAGGAATCCGGAATCTGGATGAAACTGAGCAACAAGAGCTTCTTAACCGGCACCTGAGCCTTGCAAAAAAAGGAGAACGAATTATAGCCCTTGCGTACAGGCAGATAGAAGAACTAAGGGAATATACAGGGGACTTTATCTTTCTGGGATTTATAGGAATTGTAGATCCTCCACGCCCTGAAGCCAGAGAAGCTATAGCAAAGTGCCATACAGCCGGGATCAAGGTTGTCATGATCACAGGTGATCACCCTGTCACGGCAGAATCAATAGCAAAGGATGTAGGGCTTGCAAACTCAGGAAACCTTGAGATCATTACTGGAAACGAGCTGGCAACGCTATCACGCGCAGACCTTGCTTCAAGATTAAAAAATCCGAGCATCGTCTTTGCTCGCACTTCTCCTGTACAAAAACTAAAAATTGTGCAGCTTTTTCAAGCCGAAGGGGAGATAGTGACCATGACCGGAGATGGGGTCAATGACGCTCCTGCAATCAAGAATGCGGATATGGGTGTTGCTATGGGTAGTGGCACGGATGTGGCGCGCGAAGCTGCGGATATGGTTCTCCTTGATGATAATTTCGCTACGATTGTGAATGCTGTAGAGGAGGGCAGGACGGTTTTCGATAATATTAAAAAATTCATCGTATACATTCTTGCTAGCAATATTCCTGAGATCCTGCCTTTCATAGCCTTCGTCCTCTTTGCCCTGCCCCTTCCCATGCCTGTACAGCTTATCCTGGCAATCGACCTGGGCACGGATATGCTACCTGCGATTGCCTTGGGAAAAGAAAAAGGAGAAGGTGATATTATGAAAAGACCTCCCAGAGCGAGAGAAGAAAAGCTTTTGACTCCTCCTCTGCTTTTTACAGCTTACGCAGTAAAGGGCCCTGTAGAAGCTATTGCAGGCTTTTTCTGCTATTTTGCCGTCCTTTTTGAGGGGGGCTGGAGGTTTGGCGAGCAGCTTGCAAATAACAACCCCCTTTACATGCAGTCAATAACTGCCTTCTTTTCAGCAGTGATTATATGCCAGATTGCTAATGTTTTTGCTTCCCGAACTCGGTATCAGTCAGTCTTCTCAATGGGTTTATTTAGTAATCGTATGGTCCTGATAGGAATTGCAAGTGAAATCCTGATCCTGGCATTTATTATCTGGAATCCGTCGGCAAATCTTATTTTCAATACTTCTCCTCTTGACCTCAGATATTTGCTAATTGCTGTTCCTTTTGCGATTTTGTTGCTTGGAATCGATGAGTTAAGAAAATATCTGTTGAGAAGGAATGTAAGCTGGGTAACCAGATATCTTAAGTGGTAAATCAAAGTTATAAAAAGCGGGATTTACAATGAAAATTGTAATGTTGGTCAGGGTAGCAAACAGAAGTGAGTCATGGTTTTTTCTTCGTTTTACAAAGGCATGTCATCTCATTTCCTATATATTACCAACTATAATATATCTGAGCTCCATGCTCTGTATCTTTTTGTTAAATAATAAAGCACTAAAATTAGCATTATTTTGTGAATAATTGATTTTTAAACATTTTTTTCTATAAAAAACTCTAATACCTACTTGTAATTGTCATAGCGAATGTTATTGTCCTTTAATTTTGATTTAATAAAGCTAATTTTTTATGATTTATTGTAGAAAACTTTTATATAGATTCCAATTTAATTTCATCTGTCAGTATTATTACATTATAATGTTCCTTGCAGACCCGATCCATATCTTACCTCCGGTTTAATTAACCTGAAGCCTCAGCACCGAGCTTAAAATATGAACGTTAGTAGAAAGATCCTTGCTATTATCTATATCATCTTTGCTCTTCTCATTTCAGTTGTTATTTTTGCATCTCAGAGCATTCTCGGTTCCACTTTTTCCGACTTGCAGAAAAAAGAGGCAACTGACAACGTAGAAAAGATAGAGAACATGATCGACCTTCAGATCCTACAGCTTGAGAAGATTAATTCTGATCTCTCTTCAAGAGACGATGTCAGGAATTTAATGCTTAATCAGGGTCTTCAGAATCTCAGCAGTGGAACTCCACTCGGTGACATCTTTTCCATCAGTGGGTGTGATTTTATTTTTCTGGTAAATCATTCAGGGTATATTGTGTATTCTGAAATTTCGGATCCCGAGCCTTCTACTAGCGCTTCCACTCTTAATGTTTCTACTGTTACTGTTTCTACTGTTAATGCTTCTACTGTTAATGCTTCTACTGTTAATGCTTCCTATCTTCCCATAGTCCGTCAGAGAATTAATGACGGCAGTTTACTCTGTAAGGAAACTGAAACTTCTTTAAATGGTCTGTTTCTGCTGAAAAATGGTCCTGCAATAATCTCTAGCCAGCCTGTGTTCGCTGCACCGGATAATAACGAAAGCTCAGGTACAATCATTCTTGGTAAATATCTTGATTCGAGTTTTATCGAATCTGTTCAGGAAAGTACAGGAAGTACATTTGCACTTTATAGTTTTAACAATGCATCCTCGGATCTTCTTCAGGCTTTTTTTGAAAATCCTGGTCCGAATTTTACATATACGGTAACTGGAGAACACGTCATCTGTTATTCCGTGCTTGAGGATCTTTCTGGAAGCCCAGCTATTGTAATCCAGACTGACGCAGACAGCAGTATCTATGCCGAGGGTCAGAAGGCTCTCCGATACATAGTGTTTTTCCTTCTGTTCGCAGGTCTCACGATTGGGGCAAGTTGCAAGTTTCTTCTCGATAGGGAAGTTGTATCCCGAATAGTTGCAATTGATAATTTCGTGGAGAAAGTACGACTAAATGAAAATTTCTCCGAACGATTTCCCATGGATGGAGATGATGAGCTCTCAAGGCTGTCCGAGGGAATAAATCAGACTCTTGACCGCCTGAAAACTACTTCTAATGAATTTAAAGCCCAGGAACACGAAAAAAAGCTAATCCTTGATTCTCTCAGTGAACTGGTAGTCTTCATGGACTCCGACTTGAAAATAATCTGGCTAAATAAAGCAGCTCTTGATTACATGGGCATGAAAATGGATGACGTTATCGGGCAGCATTATCAAGATCTGTATATTTTATATAAAGAAAACCCGGGTAAATCTCCAGTACTGAAAGCACTGGAATCTGGGAACGAAGAGTTCGGGGAAGTAGTTACGCAGGATGGAAAGGTCTGGACGATCACTGCGATTCCTATAAAGAACGAAGACAGCAGAATAACCGGGATCCTGAAAACAGGGTTTGATATTACCGTACACAGGCGTTCGGAAGAAAAACTAATTCAGGCAAAACTGGAAGCTGAAGAAGCCAATAATTCCAAAAGTGAATTTCTTACAAATGTGAGCCATGAGTTGCGAACACCTTTGAATTCCATTATAGGCTTTTCGGATATTCTTCTTGATAAAGTTTTTGGAGATCTTAACGAAAAGCAGTTCCGATACATAAGCAATATCTCAACAAGTGGGAAACATTTGCTGGCACTTATAAATGATATCCTCGATCTCTCAAAAGTAGAAGCCGGAAAAATGGAACTTCACTACAGTGAATTTTCTATTGATTCTGTTTTTGAAGAAGTTAAAGCTGTTCTTTCTCCTCTTATACAGGTAAAATCTCTTGAAGTAACTTTTAATGTAGAATCCGACGTTACAACGCTCGAAGCCGATAGAGGTCGCCTAATTCAGATTCTTTACAACCTCGTAAGTAATGCAATAAAATTTACTCCAAATGGTGGAAAAGTCTCGGTATATTGCAAAGAAAGTGGAAATCGAGCTCTTATTTCAGTCATAGATACCGGTATAGGCATTTCTGCCGAAGACCAAGTAAAACTTTTCCAGCCCTTTACCCAGCTCGATGCCTCAACAGCCAAGCAATATTGCGGCACAGGGCTTGGTCTTGCTCTTGTGAAGAAAATCGTGAACTTGCATCAGGGAGATATCTGGGTTGAGAGCGATCCCGGGAAGGGCAGTAACTTTACCTTTTCACTTCCTCTCAGGAAACCGCTGGAGCTCAGGAAAGCCAGCAAGATTGGAATCGAAGATGTAATCCTAGAATTCGAGATGAGTAAAGCAGCAGCTCTTTCAGTAAAAGAAAATATAGAGAATTCGCAGGAAGAAGTAGAGCTGCCCGAAATCTGTCCCTCTGAAAAGGGAGATGTTAAGCAGGAACTTATTCTGGTCGTTGATGATGACAAAAGTTCCAGTGAACTTCTTTCCATTATCCTTAAGGATGCAGGATATAGTGTGGCTCTACTTTATAGTGGAAAAAGAGTTTTAGAGGTTGCAAAGAGCCTGAAACCTGATATTATTACTCTGGACGTCTTTCTGCCGGATACTAATGGTTGGCTTGTCTTGAGGCAGCTACAGAATGACCCTTATACGGCTTCTATACCTGTACTTATTATTTCCATGACCAATAATAACGAGCTTGGAATTACCCTCGGGGCAACTTACTCTTTTGCAAAGCCGGTAAAAAGAATTGAACTGGTAAACTCTCTCAGGGAAATTACTGGAAAGTTCCGGTTCGAATCTCCTAAAGTTCTTATAGTAGATGACGATGAAAATACTGTAGAACTACTGAGCTCGATGATTGAGCCCGAGGGCTTTGAGGTTATAAAAGCTTACAGCGGGAGAGAAGGCCTACAGAATCTTTTCTTAGAGCATCAACCCGATATTCTGATTCTTGACCTCATGATGCCGGGAATTAGCGGGTTTGATGTTATATCCAGTATGAGGGCCGATGTACGCACAAAAAATATTCCTCTTATTGTATGCACTTCTGGTGAGCTTACTGAGAAGAATCTCGAGGAACTGAACAGTGAGCTAAAAGGACATCTTATTTCTATTCTGAAGAAAGGCACTTTCGGAAGAAAAGAATTAATTAATAGAATAAAACAATTAACTATGCTGAAGAGGCGGAATGATGAAAAAAATCCTGATTGTCGAAGATAATCCCATGAACATGGAACTGATCCTGGACCTTCTGGAATTCTACGGACATAACATAACTAAAGCCGAGGATGGGGTAAAGGCCCTTGAACGCCTTGCTGAAACAAAATTCGACATTATCCTGCTGGATATGCAGCTTCCGAAGATGGACGGACTTGAGGTTCTCGATCAAATTAAGAAAAACCCTGCGACTGCAGATATCCCCGTGATAGCGGTTACTGCCCATGCTATGAAAGGCAGTGAAGAACATTTCATAGAAATGGGCTGTGTGGACTATGTCTCCAAACCTATAGATATTCACAAATTCAGGGCTCTGATAGATAAGTATCTGGGAGATGATTCATCTTAACCTCAGAAAGGTAGTTATAGTTTCTCCAGTTGTGTGGACCTGTCTTTATAGTATGAAAAGAGTTCTTCGCACCATTTCAGTGCACTCTCGTCAAAACTCATCAGGCGTTGATGGTCAAACTTTCCCTTCTTGTCGAAAAGCACAAGCGAGCAGAAACGCTCTGTCACTACGTCTTTCAGTGTTACGCTTTTTTCACAAGTGTAAATTTCAACATTTTTCGATTCCAGAAGAAACTTCAGATCCTCATAATAATCCTTTTTCATCCTGTCAAAAACGGGTTCTGTCAGGATAAGACATATCTCAGCCTCTTTTTGTGCAAGTTCCAGGTACATTTCAACGTGAAGAGGGTTGAAATATGAGAGAAACATCTTGACGTGTTTTGATTCCAGAAGGTTGCTTCTGAAATCTTCAGGAATTTCAAAAAGCCGGTTAAGGTCGGGCTCAAGCATGAAATAGTTCCCTAATTCATCAATCCTGTTAAGGAGATATTCGGGAATTGCAGTAAAGTCATGGCTTGTCCAGTAATCGTAATTTTCCTCAAAAACCCTTACGGTGTTCAGTAAAGGCTCCATCTTTTCGACTACTATCTCTCCAATCTCCGAGAGCTTGTAGGTATTCTTATCGTCTTGTACTATCAGGCGTCCTTCTTTTAGTTTTTTGATCTGGGGCATTATCGATGTTGAGTTGACGTTGAGGGCTGTTTTTATTTCGTCTCCAGTCTTTGGCCCTTCTTCTAGCAGGAGTAATACATCCTTCCTTTTTTCTGAAAGAAACGCCAGATCAATAAGTGATGTTTTCATTTTGTTCCATCTCCCCGGGAAAGTTTTATATCTAGAAGAGATATTCCTCCTTTATTTCTTTTCAGAAAGCAGTCTGAGTTAGTAAAAAATTCTTTCTTCCTCCAGAAGAACTTTGAAGGAGCTTCTCGCAACATTATTGCGCTACTTTTCAATTGATCCTTTATATTTTTTTCCAAAAAACCTTCTTTTTTCCCGTAGCTAATACATAACCCACATACTTTGAGGTTGATTTTTTTCGGAGGAGAATTTTTTTGCTTTTTTCCAGCCTTTTGAACCGGTATCGGATCTTTTTACTTAATAGGTAGTATTTCAGCATTTTCGAAATTGTGTCTATGAGGTACTCTACAAAGCTCCAGGTGCCCCCCATCGCTTCTACCATGTATTTTGTTTCCTGAAGGTACCGGATAGGTTTGCACATTCTTACATTAACATCTTTCAATCCTGCTTTTTCAAGTTCTTCTTTCCATTTTTCAGGTAACAACAGGGAAAACGGAAGTCCTGTTATTTCTCCAATTATTTTTTCGGCTTGAGCGATTTCTTTGGCGGCTTTGGCAGAAATCTCTTTTTCTCTATACATTTCGTTCATCCCCACATAAGCCCCCGACTTAAGAACCCTTGCGAATTCTTTGAAAGCTATTTCCCTGTCTAAAAACTGGGACACAAACTCTGTTATCACGGCATCGAAAGTCCCTGCTTCAAAGGGCAGGGCATGAGCATCTCCGACGATGAATTCTGCTTTGTCTGAAACTTCCTGTCTTTTTGCTCTTTTCTTTGCTTTCTCAATCGAAAGTTTTGCAATATCAATTCCTACTACCTCACAGCCGATTTCTCTGGCAAGGTAACAGGCAGAAAAACCGCTTCCACATCCAACCATCAGGACTTTTTTCTTAGAGTCAATCCTGCATAATTCAGCAAGTTTTTTGGTAGAGGTAAGGCCACCTACATGATAATAAGGTACTTCCAGATAACTCATAAAGTCGTAATATCCCAGAGCTTCAGCTTGTTTAACTGAAAGTTTTAGTTCTCTGTGTGGAATGTCTCTCTTGGCCTGCATGTCAAATCTGCCAGTTTCTGAAATAATTTAGTATTCCAAATTATATCAGTTTTCATTTTCCTTATTTTTTACCAGGGCAGATATCCCGCGTAGGATTTCTTTCGGAGAGGGAGGGTTTCCAGGGATTTTTATATCCACAGGCAGGATTTTGTCGACTCCACTGCCTATATGTAATATTTATGCCATAATTAGTCGGAGTTTAGGTCTAAAAAACAACTCCAATTAGAGCTCAAAAAGGGCTAATTTATATAGTGTTCTCTCTTACTTTACCTAGTATAAATAATTTTTAGGGTAGTCACTATGTTTCCTCCTACCAAGGCGAAATCGGGAAACAGAATTTTTGCAAAAGCTAATTGAGCTCCATTTACGAGACTTTTCAGTCTTGAAATCTCTGAGGTCTGGTGGTTGTAAGTCTGTTAAGTGAAAAATTTTTACTAAATATTGTATTTCTAACTTTATTTGTACTAAATATCGAATTTTTAGCTTTTTTTGTACTAAAAATTATATTTCCAGCTCTTTTATTTTTTCAAAACCCGATACAGCAGATGTACATATTGTTTTTCCACAATTTCGTCTCTTAAAAGTTCAAGCCGAGTACCACTTTTTTCCAGGGTCCTGAAAAGATTTGTTCCATTCTTCCCTACTATTTCAGGAGTGAGGATTAGGCTGATTTCTTCGACAAGTCCATGTTCGAGTAATATGCTGTTCAGAACTCCCCCGCTATCTGAAACTACAAGTTCAAAACCATATCTTTCGTTTGCAATTTTCAGTGCCTGTCTAATGTTTACACGGTCTGATCCAGTCTGGATGAAATCATAATTTCTTTCTTTGAGGTAATTTATATAAGCTTCAGGAGTCTTTTGTGAGACCAGAACGATAGCGTCTTTGCTGAACTCGGAACGCCTGAACACGTGCATTAACCCTTCAAGGATTCCCTTTGAGTCTGCAATCAGCCAGTATGCCCTGGGATCATCAGGCTGAATTTCAGGTTTCTTGAAGTCCGCTTCCTCTTCAGGCGGAATTTTTTCGCAGAAGAACTGGGTTCCGGTTTTTGCAGTGTTCGAGCCTACTATCATGGCATCTGGCAGATAACTGCTCAGGATTTTGTAATGAACTCCAATATTTGCTTCGAAGCCCGTAGTAGAGCCGTCGAGACTTATACTGTTGTGAATTATTACTTTTGGTATCATACTATCCCCTGGATTTTCCTTACTTATCCTATTTAACTCCCATTAACCCTTTTAATACTGAAAAATTACTTTTAAAAGCCAAATCAGCTTTTAATTACTTTAAAGTTTCTATAATATATCAAAGAAGTTATCTGTATAGGAATGTATTTAATTTTAATGCATACTATAGAATTTGAAAGCGTATCAAAGTCTTTTTCAGAAAAGACTATTCTCGAGGATATCTCGTTTTCAGTGAAGCAGGGCGAGATCTTCGGGCTTCTAGGGCCAAATGGGGCAGGAAAAACAACGCTTATAAGGCTTCTTCTTGATATTATCAGGCCGGACTCTGGGGAAATACTTGTCTTTGGGGATTTCCTGAGCCCTGCTGCAAAAAACAGAATTGGATACCTTCCTGAAGAACGGGGATTGTATAAGAAAACAAGACTTCTTGATATGCTGGTTTATCTTGCACAGCTTAAAGGCGTACCAGAAAAACAGGCTCATTTAAACGCTGAGTCCCTTCTCAAATCCCTAGAATTAGAGCAATATAAAAACAAAAAAGTTGAAGAACTTTCCAAGGGAATGCAGCAGAAAATCCAGTTCCTTTCCGCAATTATCCATGAACCTGAACTTTTAATCCTTGATGAACCCTTTTCCGGGCTTGACCCTGTAAATACGAAGACAGTTATGGCCAAAATCCTGGGACTCAGGGCAGCAGGAAAAACAATAATCCTTTCCACCCATATGATGGAACAGGCCCAGACACTTTGTGATAGGATCCTTATGCTTAACAAAGGCAAGAGAGTACTTTATGGCTCTGTAGATGATATCAGGAGGGAGCATGGAAAAAACTCTCTGATCGTAGAATTTGCAGAAAAAGGGGATTTGAATACAATTCGGGAAATTTCTGGCATAAAGAAAGTAATAGAACATGGAAAATCGGTTGAAATTTTCCCTGAAGATGAAATAAGCGTCCAGATCCTTCTTGAGGAGCTTGTCCAGAAAGCAAACCTCATACGTTTTGAAAAAAAGCTTCCTTCTCTGAATGAGATCTTTATTCAAACTCTGGAGAGTGCTTCCAATGAATAGTTTTTCCAAAAAAACCTTTATTGTTGCAAGGCATGAGTTCCTGAAAACAATAAAGCGTAAAGAATTTATTTTTATAACCTTCTTCTTTCCATTCCTGTTTGCAGGAATCAGTGTTCTCCCTGCAGTTATTTCGGGCATTAGCCCAACTGAAGGCCAGAGAGTGGGTTATATTGATATGACTGGCTCTTTCGAATTCCCAGAATCAATACATAGAGAAGGTTTTTCTCTAGAGCCCTCAGAGGTAAAAACCTCAGTTGTAGAATTTGTAATGTACAGTGACATTTCTGATGCAAGGCAAGCCTTACAGGCAGGACAGATTTCTTCCTACCTTGTTATTCATGAAGATTTTCTTAAAACCGGAACAATAGAACTGTATAGCTTTGAAAAAGAAGCATCTATGCAAAATTTTGGGTTGTCCGCTGGACTCTCTAATATCGTTATTACTTCCCTCCTTAAGGACAAAGTGGACGAGCTAACTCTCAACAGGGTCCGAGACCCGGTTAACATAAAGTTCTATAATGTGGGAGAGAGCGGAGAGTCTTCTGAACAGGGTATTAATGATATCTTTGCCAGCTTTGGTCTTCCTTTTCTTACAGCTTTTTTCCTCTTCTTCAGCATTTTTTCATCATCCGGCTTTCTGCTTCGCGGAGTTGCCGAAGAAAAAGAAAACAGGATAATAGAAATCCTGCTGTCTTCGGCAACTCCTTTTGAAATCCTTACAGGCAAGATCTTTGGCCTTGGCGCAGTCGGTCTTCTGCAGGTTTTAATCTGGCTTGTGGTAATAACGCTCGGGAGCGGGTATGCCCTTACTGTAAAAATCGAACCTACCACTCTCTTCCTTGCTGTCATTTATTTCATATTTGGTTTCCTCTTTTTTGCCAGTGTGATGGCAGGAATTGGGGCTGTCACCAGTTCCCTTCAGGAGAGCCAGCAGATTGCAGGAATTTTTACGTTTGTCGCCGCATTTCCACTCATATTTATGCAAATGATCGTTACAAGCCCAGACAGCTTATTTTCAGTCTTTCTTTCTCTCTTTCCTATTAGTTCGCCTGTAGCCATGCTTGCCAGGATGGGAACTACGTCTGTGCCTCTTTATCAGATTCTTGCCAGTATCTTCATTCTGTTGATTTCGGTTTATGTTGTGATCTTACTTTCCAGCCGGCTTTTCAGGACTTATCTGCTCATGTACGGGAAAAGACCGAAAGTAAAGGAAATCTGGAAGAATATCTGGACGGAATCCAGATCGATGAACAAAGGAGCCTAATGCCAAATATAATAACTGATCAAATAAACTATAGTTTTATCGACACGATTTTATAATATTGGGCATATAGTATAAATTGGTTCATAAGGGAGTAGCTGTGAAATGAAGGGAAATACCGGGCAGCTTCAAAACTGATCCAGTAATAAACTTCATTGACATAGAATAAACCTTGTGGACCACCTAACTGATTTTAATTCAACTTTTGTTCAATGCCTAAGTTTTGTGAATCCTGAATCTACGCATAGATCCTTTTTTCAGTCTTCCTTTTCTATCCTCCGCTGTTTTATCCACTATTTTTTACTTCTGCTGTGAGTCCAGCAGTCTCTCGATTTCTACGGCGATTTTGTTCTTTGCCCTGGGTATTCTTGAATATCTCCTGCGCTAATGCAAGTGTTGTAATTCTTTACATGGGAAACTGGGTTGGGGGGATGACTCAAGGAAGCCCCTAAGTCTTTAAGCTTAGGGGTGTTCACGAGAGCTCTGCTTGAATGCAGACTGGAGCGATATAGTTTACCACCTGGAGAGCAATGCTCTCAAGGAAGTTTCGGATATCCCAAGGAATCTTATCAAGCGTATGGGAAGCGAAATTCAGGCTGCCCACAATCTCTCCTCTATAGTTGAGTGGAATTATGGCAATGGATTTTATTCCTTCCTTCTTCATCGCGTCAACCGTTGTATCTGAGTAGAATTCCAGTGAGTATATGGGCTTTCCAATCAAAATTTGCCGTGCCTCCAGAGAATCTGCCTTATATCTGGAAGCTTTTTCTCTAAACTCAGGGGAAGTTTCCCTATATGCAACCAGGTTTAGTTGATCCAGGAGTTCGTCCTTGAGGTATATAACCCCTGCATCGAGTCCGTTTATTTGAAGGCAGGAATCAAGAACTCGGGAGAGTATTGTCTGGAGATTCCAGGTAGTACTCAGTTCCTTTCCGAGTTCTCGCTGGATCTCAAGCATTTTCTGGGCTTCTTTTCTTTCAGTAATATCAACTACAAGGCCCTGGAAATGAGTTGCTTTTCCTTCCTCATCTCTTTGGATAAAGGTTTTCTCTTCTACCCAGAGCGTTTTTCTATCTCCCGTTAAAATTCTATATTCAACGTCGAAATAGTCCTTTTTCTCTGCAATGTTGCGTTTGAGAGTTTCAATAACTGAGCCTCTATCATCTTTATGAATAATGCTTTTGTAAGGGACTTTTCCTGACGTAAAATCTTCTACTCTATATCCGAACTTAGTTACGTTTTCTGAAACGTACACCGTTGGCAGGTTTTCTTTGTTTTCCCACAAAAAAGCCACTGCCTGGCTGTTATTGATTATAGTTCTCAAAAGTTTCTGAGTCTCTAAAGACTTCCTGAGAGCTTCTTCGTTTTCTTTTCTCTCAGTTACGTCCAGTACAAGCCCTTGAAAGTGAGTCACTTCTCCTTCAGGACTCCGCTGGATAAATGTCCTTTCATTCACCCAGCGGATGTCCCCTACTTTTGTAAAGATTCTATACTCTATATTGAAGTCGACTTCACCTCTTCGGATGCGCTCTTTAAGCGAATCCTCAACTCTCTTCAGGTCCTCAGGATGGATAATATCTCCATACAGGACTCTGCCTGAAATGAAGTCCTCCACTGTGTACCCAAACTGAACCACATTTTCAGAAACAAATTCAGAAGGCCATTTTTCTTCATTTTTCCAGAGAAATACCACTGCAGGACTGTTATTTACTACTGTCCTGATTATTTCCTGCATCTCAAGGACAGAAAGTAAATCCACAATTCCTATTACCGCAATAACCTTCCCGTCCTCTGAGAATATGGGAGAAACAACCACGTTCCTGCCCAGATACGTGCCTTTCTTTGGCACTCCACGTATGGTCTTTCCGGTCCTGAGCACCTCTTCGAGTACAGGGCCTGTATAATTTCTGTCAAGGATTTTACCTTTCTCCAGGCGAAGTCCCTTTCGTTTGAGGCTGCGGATAGTGGTTGGAAGTCCAACAAGAGAGTGTACCGCGACCGCTATAAACTCAAGTTCATCAGATCCTGCATCTTCAGATATTAAAGAAGTAATTCTTTCACCCCCCAGAGATCCTGAAAATTCTTAAAAGTAAAAAGGTCGAAGAGTTTTCAGCAAGAAGAAACTAAGAGCTGAACCCTTTATATGCTCTTTTGTTTCTCATTTTATACAGTTTTAGTAGTTATATTTATTCAGCTCTTCGTTGTTTTATGTGGATATCTTCGCAATGTCTTCATAAAAACCAATGTGGTCTCGAATTGAAAATCATCTTATCCATAGGGAATGGCGAAGAGCCAATTACACTTTATTTTATTCTTAATTTATATAATTATAATTTTCCTCGAATTTACATATGTTTTATCCCAAAATTATTTCGGGATAAGACAAAAAAATAGTAGTATTAATTAGAACTAGCTAAAATATTTTTATAGTCCTGAGCGGATTCGAACCGCTGTCCCGGGCTCCAAAGGCCCGAAGGATTGACCACTACCCTACAGGACTGCATGTTAAAGCTTTTACTTATAGATTAATTCTTGTACTTAATTTTTGTGCCAGATTGAGACTATTTTATGTAATTTTCCATAAATATTCCTTTCCTTTTTATTCTGCTTTTTAATAGTTTCTTGTTAAGACTTTATATAGCTTTATATTTTTCTATAATGTTCTTTTTTGGCTTTGAAATCTTTTCCATGAAACTATTTTTCGCTAACATGCCATTTTTCATATCATTAATTTAAAATAATTTCATGCGTCGTCGGTTAAGTGAGGAATCGTGAAAAATTGCGTCAATTTCCTCAAC
>NZ_LZPK01000042.1:0-12949 GCF_001729375.1 Methanosarcina sp. A14
AAGGTAAAATTTACGGAGACAAGCAAAGGATCGCCAACCTCATGGAAATGGGATTTCGGAGATGGTAAATATTCAACAGAAAAGAGTCCAACACACACATATTCATCTGCCGGAACTTACACGGTTAAACTCACAGCAACAAATGCAGCAGGAAGTAGTACAAAATTAAAATGGAAATATATAAAAGTGGCAAAGTGACTGCTACTTTGAAAACGGTTGTAAACCTCCTGGGGTTTTTGAGTTTACTCATATTATAATAGGACTTACGCACTTGAAGAAAAAAATCAATTACGGCAAAAACTGTGGATTAAAGTCACATTTTAGACAGTTAATGGTCTGATGCTGTTGATTTTTCAGTTCAACTGCGTAAATCTTATGGAAATTCAAGTGCGTAAGTCCTAGTTACTATACCTTTTATGTTAATGATAGATTGTTAGGACTTACGCACTTGAGGAACAAAATCAATTACAGCAAACATTATGGATTAAAGTCACATTTTAAACAGTTAACAGTATAATGTTCTTGCTTTTTCAGTTCAACTGCGTAAATCCTAATTGTAATCAAGCTGTTGTGGATGACTATGGCTCGTTAAAATCACGGAAAACCGACTTTTATTTTGACATGTTGCTTCTTGAGCTTGGATGCATTACATGTGTTATTTCATCATTGGTTACTTTTGGTAGGGACATTATATGATTTGCCTTGACTTTTGCCAGAGTTTACAAGGTACTTACAAAACAGAGTAAACCATGCTTTCAACAAAAACCGGCATGATCACGAATTAATTAGCAATATACCGATACACTTATATTGCTAATACAACTACCTTGTATTGCAAGATAGATATTATATTGCTATGAAATGTAGTGTGCGAAAAGAGGTGCAGCATATTGATACCATCGCAAATGCTCAAAGGAATATTGGAAAGCTGTATATTAAAAATAATTAGCAGTAAAGAAACTTACGGCTATGAAATTTCACAGCAATTGAAGAAATATGGCTTTTCAGGTATTTCAGAAGGCACGATTTATCCGCTCCTACTACGCCTTGAAAAGAACGATCTCATAAAGGCAAAATATCGTGAGTCGGCTCTTGGGCCAAAACGCAAATATTTTTCCATCACACAAGCGGGAGAAAAAGAATTGGAGACATTCGTAAATAACTGGCAAGAGCTCAATCATGCTGTAAATCAATTATTTCATGGCGGGGAATGATGATGAAGACTGAGACAAAAATACTGAATCAAGAAAATAATGAGCTGGATAAGCGGTTAACCAAAGAAAACAATGTTGTCATGACCGACATGGTATGCTACCTGCGCCTTGCAAACATTTCAGAGCATGATCAGGAAGTTGTAAGGCAGGATTTGCTACAAATGGTCCTGTCCGCTCAAGAACGTGGCGAAGATATTAATACACTGATCGGTGAAGACTATAAATATTTCTGTGATGAGGTAATAGCCGCACTACCACAGAAAAACCAAAAAGAGAGAGTCCTGGATCTTATTGATACACTTCTTTTGTCCACATTCATTCTTGGAGTAATCCATATTGTCATTTCCAAAGAAACGATGAAATTAATTTATAATGCAGTAACAGGTCAACAGTTGAATTTTCAGATTTCTATTTCTGGCGGTGATTTGTTATCCTATGTTATTATCATTGCAACTGTTTTTCTTATTGTTCATGTTATTGGCAAAAATTTACTAAAGCCAGAAAAAAAGCATAATCAAAGTAAGATAAAAAAGTTCATAATAGGTGGAGCTATAGGCGGAGGCCTAATGGCTGTCTTTTTAATAATTGCATGGGTTGGCAGGCAAACACTCTTTACAGTTAATATATTTACTGCATGTGTATTTATCTTAGGGCTATATATTGCGCATAAACTTCTTCAAGAACTCATCATAACGTAAAGCAATTTATGGTTGAGCTTAACATGATGAGAAGGTGGTGAATGGCAGCTTACCGCTTTTTTGCATACATATCTCCCATGTTATTGCTTTCTTCATCTATGAAGAGCTCATCGTTATTCTCGCAACACCAAACACAACTAAAAAAGTTGTTCCCAAAAATATTTAATAAACCCGTAAACTATAGATTCAGTATCAAAATCCAGTTATGGACATAAAATAAAAAATCACTCGATTTTGTAATTGGTCCCCACCCTTGAAATACAATTTTGGGATTGAAGTCTTTAGATGTCGAATATTGATTTTGATGAAAACCTGACTCTTCTTACGGATTCAGATTTTCAATCAAGAAATGCAAAAATCACTAGATTTTGGAACAGAGTCAACTACATGTGCAAAAATATATTTGTCTAATTGGTAGTTTATTATTTCATTTACTTTCATTCACTTTCGCTTTCTTTATTACTTAGACTCATTCTTTCACGCCTGTACTTTTCCCGGATTTTCTCGATCATTTCTTCATTAGCTTCAATAACAAAAGCTCCTACATACCCGCATTCTTTGCAGTGGTAAACCGAACCTGCATACCCGCCAACTTCATAATATAAATCTGCATTTCCGCAGACAGGGCAAACTTCGATAAGTTTTTCCTGGTCCAGAACAATCCCTCCTTCAAAACGGCTTTCAATATCGAATTGTTAAATATATATAAGAAGGATGATTTTAATAAAGATGTTGTATCTACTAATTAATATCTAAAGGTATTAGCCAGTATTTATGGAATCCTAATACAGACATTACCCAGCATCTGAGGAATTCTGAGATACCGAAATTTCCAATAAAAATCCCAATTTTATTTTCTTAATTGTATTAACAGAATAATTCAAGGCCGACAGTGAGTAAAAAATGACTGAAATGATGACCCCTGCAATGCGCCAGTACTACGAAGCCAAGCAGGCATATCCTGACACACTTATCTTCTTCCGTATGGGAGACTTCTACGAATCTTTTGGAGAAGACGCAAAAACTATTGCAAAAGAACTCGAGATCACGCTTACAGCTCGTGGCAAAGACAAATCAGGAGAGAGAATGCCGCTTGCAGGAATACCCTACCATGCAATTGACACCTATCTACCGAGGCTTATAACTAAAGGGTATAAAGTGGCAATTTGCGAACAGCTTGAAGACCCGAAAAAGGCAAAGGGAATTGTAAAAAGAGGTGTTGTCAGGGTTGTCACGCCAGGTACGGCAATTGATTCTTCCATGTTTTCAGATGCCTCAAACAATTACCTCATGGCAGTTGCTGGGAGAGAAATAGGAAAGCCCGGGAAAAATGCTGAAAACGAATTCGAAATTGGGGTGTCGTTTCTCGACATTTCTACTGGTGAATTCCTTACAACACAATTCAGAGACTCAGAAAATTTTGAAAAGCTTCTAAGCGAGCTTGCTCGCATGCGGCCTTCAGAATGCATTCTGCCTTCGTCCCTGTATGAAAACACCGCCCTTGCCGAGCGGCTGAGAGCCCAAACGATTGTGGAGGAATTTGCCCCCGATATTTCAGGATCAAAGGAAGCTGGAGAAAGGTTGAAAAAACATTTCAGGGTTGCAACCCTTGAGGGCATGGGCTGTGAGAACCTGGATTTTGCAGTGTATTCGGCCTGGGCTGCCCTGGAATATGCACAGACTACGCAGATGCGGGAGCTTACCCATATCAATACCCTGAGAACCTACTCAAATTCCGAATTTATGATCCTTGATTCCGTCACCCTGCGTAATCTCGAAATTGTAAAAAACGTGCGAGATGAAGGGGACGAAAATTCCCTTTACCGCATTCTGAATAGTACGAAAACGCCGATGGGAAGCCGTACCCTTAAAAAGTGGCTTTTGAAACCTTTGCTTTCCGTAGAAAAAATCAACCATCGGCTAGATGCTGTCGAAGAACTGACAGCAAAGCCTCTGCTCCGTTATGATCTCCGGAACTGGCTTTCAGATGTCAGGGATATAGAACGTCTTGTAGGCAGGGTAGTATATGGGAATTCAAATGCAAGAGACCTTGTAGCCCTGAAAAAATCCCTTGAAGCTCTGACTCCTGTCCGGGATTCCCTTCTAGAAAACATTGAATCCACAATTTTAAATGATATTGCAGTCGGACTTGCATCGTTTTCCGAACTTGAAAATCTGGCTGAAATGATAGATAGAGCGATCGTTGATGAGCCTCCGATCTCAGTTCGGGAAGGAGGCATGATAAAGTCTGGATACAATACAGAACTCGATGAACTCAAGGATATTGCAAGTAACAGCAGGCAGTGGATTGCAAATTTTCAGCAGAAGGAAAGAGAAAGAAGCGGCATAAAGTCCCTGAAAGTGGGATATAATAAAGTTTTTGGGTATTATATAGAAGTAACAAATGCCAACAGCAGTCAGGTGCCTGACGATTATATCAGAAAACAAACCATGGCAAATGCCGAGCGCTTTTTTACCCCTGAACTCAAGGAAAAAGAAAGCCTTATCCTGACAGCCAATGAAAAAGCTATAGCTCTCGAGTACGAAATCTTTACAGAAATTGTGCAGACCCTTTCAGCCCATTCAAGAGAACTTCAAGAAACTGCCGAAAGAATAGGCACGCTTGACGTCCTTGCGAATCTGGCTGAAGTAGCAGAAAATAACAATTATATCAGGCCCCAGCTTACTGATGACTGCAAGATCCTTATCCGGGATGGGAGGCATCCGGTAGTTGAAAACACCGTACATGGTGGCTTTGTCCCGAACGATACCGAAATGGACTGCAAGGAAAACCAGTTTTTGCTAGTAACAGGCCCGAATATGGCAGGCAAGTCCACTTACATGCGTCAGACTGCCCTTATAGCTATTATGGCTCAGGTTGGTTCTTTTGTTCCTGCATCCTATGCTTCAATAGGGATTATTGATCAGGTATTTACAAGAATTGGGGCATTTGACGACCTTGCAAGCGGGCAGAGTACCTTTATGGTAGAAATGGTTGAGCTTGCAAATATCCTGAATAATGCAAGTCCAAGAAGTCTTGTGCTTCTTGATGAGATCGGCAGGGGAACAAGTACCTATGATGGGTACAGCATTGCAAAAGCTGTTGTGGAATTCCTGCATAACCGGGGGAAAGTGGGAGTAAGGGCTCTATTTGCAACTCATTACCACCAGCTCACAGCCCTTGAAGAGAAATTAAAAAGGGTCAAAAATTATCATGTTGCAGTAAAAGAAGAAGGTCATGAGTTAGTTTTCCTGCGAAAGATCGTGCCGGGTGCAACAGACAGGAGTTATGGAATCCAGGTTGCAAGACTTGCAGGCGTTCCGGAAAAAGTAATAGAAAGGGCAAATGAAATTCTTAAAGAACTCGAAAGAGAGAACGTGCTCGAAGAGGTTGAAGACGGCAAGAACGGGAAAAAGAGAAAAAGCAAGGCTACAGCGCGTTATACCCAGATGATGCTTTTTGACCCTGGAGACAGCGGCGGAAATGCAGCAAAGGTAAACAGGCCCAGCCCCTTAGAAACAGCTCTTCGAAAACTGAATGTGGAAGAAATGACGCCAATAGAAGCCCTGAACAAGCTTCATGAGCTCAAAAGGCTGCTGGATTGACTGGGCTAAGGTCGATTAAGGATCAATTAATTGTTGGATTAAAGGTCGAGTAAAGTATGTCCAATGAATATTTTTCTGGTCTGGACGGAGTAAAGGAATGATGGAAGAACATATTGAAGGGAAGAAAAAAGATAAGGGAAATAAAATTCGGCTCCTTGATAAAGATACGATAAACAAAATCGCGGCCGGAGAAGTAATTGAACGCCCTGCATCCGTAGTAAAAGAGCTGATAGACAACTCAATCGATGCAGGAGCTATAGACATCCGCATCGAAGTAGAAAAAGGTGGAAAACGCTCCATTCTTGTCCGGGACAACGGGTGCGGAATGGACAGGGAAGATGCCTTGCTTGCATATAAAAAGCATGCAACTAGCAAGCTCACACGGATTGAAGATCTCGATACTATTTTTACAATGGGCTTCAGGGGAGAGGCTCTTTCGTCTATTACAGCGGTTGCAAAGGTGGAGATACTTACCCGGCCTCCGGAAGAAATTACAGGTACCAGAATAGTAATCAATGGAGGAAAAGTTCTGGAAACTTCGGATGCGGGTACGGCCCCAGGTACGTCTGTGCATGTAAAAGACCTGTTTTACAATACTCCGGCAAGGCAGAAATACCTCAAAAGTGACCGTACCGAGCTTGCCCATATTACAGAGACGGTAACGCAGCTTGCTCTGGCAAATCCGCATATTTCCTTTACTCTGCTCAGTGAAGGAAAGCCAGTCATAAGAAATGCGGGCTCAAGTGAGTCTTTCAAAAGTATTGTAAATCTTCTGGGCCCGGATACAGCTCGTTCAATGCTCCCCCTGGAGTATAGGACAGAAGATTTTGAAATCTTTGGGTACATCTCAAAGCCTGAAACCACTCGAAGAGAAAGCGACCAAATTTTCCTGTTTGTAAATACCCGCCCTGTAACCTCAAGAGCCATCAATAAAGCTATTCGCGAAGGATACTATACCAAAATTCCAAAAGAGCGCTATCCTGTGGCAGTGCTCTCTCTTATTGTCGATCCTGGAGAAGTAGACGTTAATGTACACCCCCGAAAAGCCGAAGTGCGTTTCAGCCGGGAGAAAGAGCTTGGGGATGCAGTCACATTTGCAATAGAAAAAGTACTCTCTAAAAATGCTCTGGCTCCTGAAATTCGGGGAAAAAAAGACAGAGCTTTTCAGAAAACTTTCGATGTTTCAGGTTTTTCAGATCGATTGCAGGTCTCCGAAGCTGCGGAAATTTTTGGAAGGAAGGAAGCTGGAAAGGACACAGGGATTCTGGAGACCGGTCTTACTGAAAAGGGCAGGGCCCCGAGAAATAAGGCTGAGACCTACGTTTATCCGGTAAAAGATACCGAGAGGAGGCTAAAACGTTCCAAGCGCCTTCTGGACTTTACTGCAGAGGGAGGAACGCAGGAAACAGGTGATAAAAAGCTGGATAATAAAATCGAGCAGGAAAGAGAGAAAGAAGGAGAAAGTAAAAAGAGAATAACAGGTATTCAAGAGAATGAAATTGAAAAAACAGGTTCAGAAGAAAAGAAATTTGAGGTTATAAATGCCGAAAAGATGCAAAAGCCGATACAAAAATCGAACACGGATTCTTTTGAAAACCTGAGAATTATAGGGCAGGTATCTAAGCTTTATATCCTTGCCGAAAGGGGAGAAGATCTTGTGCTTATCGACCAGCATGCTGCTCACGAGAGAATTCTTTATGAGCAGGTCTTGAAAATGAAAAAGTCCAGAGTGCAGGAGTTGATCACACCTGTAACCATAGACCTTACACCTAAAGAGAAAGTGCTTATGGAAGAGTATATTCCTTATCTGGAAGATTTCGGTTTCGGGATTTCAGAATTTGGGGACAATACATACGTAGTCACCTTCGTACCTGAGATCTTCGGACGGCTTGAAGACCCCGAGGTTATCCACGACATAGTTTCGGACCTTTTAGCTTCAGGAAAAGTTAAAAAAGATACAGGAATTTCAGAAAAGATCTGCAAGACCCTCGCATGCAGAGCTGCAATTAAAGGTGGAGCTGCCTGCAGTCTCAGACAGATGGAAGAGCTAATAGAGCAGCTTAAGAAAGCTGAAAATCCTTACTCCTGTCCACACGGCAGGCCCACTGTGATCACATTTACGAAAGGGGAACTGGACCGCATGTTTGCAAGAATCCAGTAAAAAGGTCTGTAACCTGAAAAAATAACAGTCAGGTTTTTATTCATCTATTGGAGTTTAATATTTCCTGGACTTTAATTTACCCCGGATTTCCGGAATAAAGTCCAGTAGCGCCTTCCCTCTTATACACTATTATTTTAAAGTTGAATGAGTATATACTCCAAAGAGAAGTTTGTTTCAGCGAAGTTAGAAAATGCAGTTGAGAGACCAAAATATGAGGATTATATGGAAATATTATGGAATACATAATTGACATGTCCATAATCAATCGATATACTTCTATATTGAAAGATCATCCTTAGTTTCCTATACATTTATATAATAGAACTTAAGATGTAGTAGTTGTGCCAGGCAAGTGCCGGCATCTGAAACAGGCATCATTCCTAAGGTTATTTTTCACACACCAACCCCAACACCCTAAAGAAGGAACGAATCCCCAATCGTTCCAGACTCCAGGATAAAAACCCATTTCCAAAAAACAAAACCCCATTTCCAAAAAACAAAACCCCATTTCCAAAAAATAAATCCCCACTCCTGGAATGATGCCACCTCTTTTCTATCTTTTTAATATACATTTGATGTCAGTTACTTTTATCATATGCAGTAAAACCAGAAAAGAAGGCAAAGCTTATCCAAAACCAATCAGGTTCCTTTCCGATTTCCATGTCAATACATTTATAATAAAAAACCTCCGAGTATTCTTCCATGATAGATCCTGTTAACAATTTCAAGATCCCTGAAGACTGGATTGCCCGCACAGGGCTTCCCAGGGAAGAACTTGAAACAAAAGTAGCATCCGGGATGCTTGTGGTTCTGAGTGATGGGTCTATCCTCAAACGAGGATATACTACAGGAACTACAGCAAGTGCTGCTGCAAAAGCCGCAGTCCTTTCCCTCAAGAAAACGGTTGATAACGTATCCGTCCCGACGCCTGTGGGACTGAGAGCCCAGATGGAGGTCAGTGAAGCCTCGCAGGGGCGCGCAGTTGTGAAAAAGATTCAAAACGACCACGAATCTGATATTACCCGAGGGCTTGAATTTGTGGGAGAAGCAAAGGAAACTGAAGGAATCCGAATCTTAGGAGGAAAAGGTATAGGAATCGTCAGAAGGGACGGGCTACAGGTTCCGAAAGGCCAGCCAGCTATTAACCCAAAACCGATGGAACAAATAAGGGCTGCAGTACAGGAAGCTATAGAAGAACTGGGCCTGAAAGGAGCCGAGGTTACAATCTCAATTCCAGATGGAGAGAAGATCGGAAAAAAAACCCTGAACAGCAGGATAGGGGTTGAAGGCGGAATTTCCGTACTTGGGAGCACAGGTTTTGTTGAGCCATGGAACGACCATCTGGGAGAGACGAGAGGAGACCTGATCCGCTGCACGGACAGAGTGGTACTGACTACAGGCCGGATAGGAATGCGCTATTCCCACATGCTTTTTCCAGATTATACAGTTGTTATGGTCGGAAGCAGGATCTCGGAAGGGCTTGATTATGCTTCTGGCGATATAATTATTTGCGGGCTTCCAGGCCTTGTCCTTAAATGGGGAAATCCCAAGATGCTTGAAGGCAGCGGATATGCAACCGTTGTCGAGATGCTTAAAAAAGAACCTGAACATGTGCGCCTGAAAGAAGCCTTCGAGATGGCAATCGAGAAAGGAAAAGGTGCAAGAATTGTGGTAATCGACAGAGATGGGTCGGTACTGATGGACAGTAAGAATAAGAGTTAATAAAAACAGGAAAAGGGGAAGAAAAATAATGATCGTCGTAGGAGTCGGAGTCGGGCCCGGAATGCTTACGGAAGAAGGAATAAAGGCTATAAGGAAAGCTTCTGTGGTTTATGGTGCAAAAAGAGCTATTGAGATTGCACAGGAATATATCACATGCGAAGCAAAACCGATCAAGGACTATAAATCACTTCATCTCTTGCCAGCCGATGCAGTCGTCCTGTCTACAGGCGATCCCATGTTTTCAGGGCTCGGAAAATTCGCAAGGGAGAAAGACACCGTTATACCTGGGATTTCTTCAATACAGGTGGCCTGTGCACGTACAAAAGTAAACCTGACCAACCTCTGCGCAATCACAGCCCACGGCAGGGACTCGGAACCTGCAAAAGCCGAGTTGATCCGGGAGTTAAAGAACGGAAGAAATATCTTCCTGCTGCCGGAAGAAAACTTTGGCTCACCTGAGGTCGCAGAAATTCTTAAAGAGCTGGGTATTGAAGCTGAACTTTATACCTGCGAAAACCTTGGTTATCCTGAAGAAAGAATTGCAAAAGGCACGCCTGAAAATCCGCCGGTTCCGGGAACGATTCTTTACGGACTGCTTGTCGTACAAAAAAGGTAATTCTTTGAAAAGTAGACAGAGTAGCGATGTTATATAAGAAATGTCGCTATTAATTCTTAGAAAACATTGCTATTAATTCTTAAGAAAACATTCCTATCCTGGATTCGGCAGGTCGATATAAGGAATTTAAATATTTTTTTTGATATCGTTTTTAAACATTTAATTAATTTACATTAGATTTAAAACTGGTTAACGTGTAGCTTAACGACCACGACACATATAAACACTGAATCATTTTTCCATTAAAGTTTAGTATGGGAGATTATGTTTAGATCATATGTAAACATAATAACTACACACAATAAGGAAATATCATTCCAAAATCGCCATCATTAAAAATCATCAAAAATGAAATGTCGACCTGCCGAATATAGGTTCCTATTAATTCTTAAAAAACATTATTACTTTTCACTAATAAAATCCTTTACTATTTTTGTATAGTTGAATGGTAAGGCAACGTTCTTATTGTAGTAAACATAACAATGAATTTAAGTAAGTTGTGAGCAAATTCACTTTTACCGACAGTAACGTCATCTTATAAAAGAATAATAAGTAATTGCCTGGGGGATTGTCATGAGCCTTACCAGTAAAATTTCTGGAATTAAATATATAGGATTGCTAACTGCTATTTTATTTATCTCTACATCGGGGTGTAGTTCAAACTCGGATACGGATAATTCAAGCGCCAGTGAAAATGAACAGTTAGTAGTATTTGCACATAACGCGACTACAACAACGAACGTAACTGACACAGACAACAATATTACAGCCGTGAAAAATGAAAATGCCGAATCGATGTCGAGTTCAGCAAAGGTCATTTATCTACATCACAGCACCGGTGGAGTCATCTGGGACGGTGGGGTAGACACTACTATTGCAAATTACAACACTAATCACGGCACAAACTACAGTATAACACAAATGGAATTTCCAAAATCACACCCCTATGGATGGAATAACTATCCTTACGATTATTGGAACATCTGGGTAAATCATGCTGGTGCTTCTGTCTATAAGACAGAACCGACCTTAGAGATACTGACTCAGACTTATGACGTTATCGTTTGGAAGCACTGTTTTCCGGTCAGCAGCGTTGTTGCCGACACCGGTTCTCCGGATATAACTTCCAGTGTCAAAAGTGAAGAGAATTATAAGCTGCAATACAAAGCCCTGAAAGCAAAGATGCATGAGTTTCCGAATAACCGCTTCATCGTTTGGACCGGTCCGGCTTTAGTCGAAAGTGCAACCAATGCCGAAGAAGCAAAGAGATCAAGAGACTTTGCGAACTGGGTCAAAACAACTTGGGATGAACCTGGCGATAATATCTATATCTGGGATTTCCACGACCTGCAAACCGGAGGCGGGCTATACCTCTTGCCGGAAAATGCCGCATCAACTTCGGATTCTCACCCTAATCCCACTTTTGCTGCTACCGCCGCTCCACTGATCGGCCAGCGTATCATTGATGTCATAGAAGGGCGAGGTGATAATTAGTTTTATTCCAAAGCCTGACCATCCTTTATCACAAGACACTTTGTAAATAGTTAGATATCTAAACGTAAAAAATAATTTTCCTCTCAAGGGGTTATTTTCGTTACCCCCTCGATTAAACAAGAATCGAGAGGAGTAGAGATGTCTACTAGGTTACCACTTACTTAATAATATGTGTTTTCAAAACATCAAAGTTTTCAATTTTATCAAAATACACCATGAGGTTTAATTTACAATGAGGCGCATGACCGCATAAAAGATCAAATCCCCAAAAACAACAGCAGTAATAAAGCCTGCTGTAATTGAAAGCATGAACGGCAGGCCGGGAGTAACCCAGATATCTTTCTCAATCAAACCTTTTTTCAGATATTCCTCAAGTTCCGGTTTCTGGTCCGCATCGAAGTTGAGGCCTGTACGGGAAAATGTTTTTTTGAGGCTTCCACTTTCATCAAGCTCAAATTTTTCAAGCAGGCCAAGGTGTTTCTTGTACTTCAGAGAAGAAATCTCTGTCCGGTATCCTATAAACATGTAAAGCGGATTTTTGATCATCTCAGGCGAAAAATGAAGGAGATTATAGCCGAACATCCCGAGGGGAACAAGTATTGTCATCAGGAGGGCATTTCCCAGTACCGTAAAAGTGAAAAGTCCTATCTGTGGAACCCCTAGCAGAGGATATATTTTTTCAGAAAAGCTAAACACCGGATAAGAAGGAAAAAGGATGGAAAGCACGATCAACCCCTTTGCATCCCCACCTCCAAAAGCCCCAAACTGGAAAAGGAGATATACGGCCGTAAAAACGAGAACTCCTGATAAAAGAAGAGGCATAAGGTAGGAAAGTCCGTCTGTAAGAATTTCATAAAAAACAAACCCTGAACCCGATGCGAGCATGTATTTCCAGACCTTATTTGAGACCCTGCGGGAGTTAAGGTCAGAATAACACGAGTACAGTAAAAAGGGCACACTGAAGAAGATTTTAAGGATTTCTATCATTTCAACCCTGCAATGAAATTAGTTTTTAGAGTTATTTACATTTATTACTTATTTAATTTATTGGTTATGTAATTGAAAATCTCCTGCAGAGCAACTAAGGATTTCACTCTCTATATAAAGTATCAGCAGAGCGATAAAAGGCTGAAAAGGACTTGATAAAATAACCAAAAAAAGCTGAAATCCAGACCGAGTAAAATATAATAACAATTAGGACTTACGCAGTTAAAATGCCGAAAACTTGATATCTTTATAAATATACTTATGGCTTAGTGTTTCTCTAAAAACGTACGGAGTTATGGACATAAATCCACCTAAGTGTACCGACATTGCCTACATTAATTTTCTCATTGCGGCTTCTAACGTTTTTAGCTGTACTGAAGCTGCTAGATGTTATCCAGACATAGCTAATGCTCCTTCTCATGATGCTTTTACTCGTTGCCTTCAAAGGCAA
>NZ_LZPK01000043.1:0-4921 GCF_001729375.1 Methanosarcina sp. A14
GTTTCACTGAGGGTTTCACTTAAGGTTTTGTTGAAGGTCTCATTGACAGCTGGAGTAAGTTCATCTTGATCACTCGCTTCACTGCTATGGATTTCAGAGTCACACAGGTAACTGTAATCCTCAAGACTCGGATGCTTTTGTTCTTTCTTATCTACACTGAGGATTTTTTCCAGCAGGAGGTCTGCTGCCGTTCTCCTTGCGTTTTTCAGCACTCCAACCGGAATAAAAATATTTTCATCAGCATCGATTTCAACCGAAGCAGCCTCAAAAGAAGTATCCCCAAGGCTTTCCATTGCTTTTCGTATCTTCTCTACTGTAGTTGGGGATTTTTCAGCTTCCTGGACGACGTAATCATCCGTGAATTCCACAAATGGAGCCTCATCTGTGGTCTTCCGGATCTCTCTGGGCTTTTCATTTTCTTCTCCAATCATAACCGTAAATCGCTCTCCTTTCATGGCTCTTACTTTCAGGCTTACAGGAAGCGTTTTCAGTTTTGTTCTTTGAAGGGTATCGAGGAGCCGTGTGTCTGTTGTGAGGTAGAGTTCATCACCTCTCTGGACTGCTCTTCCGGTCTTCGAGCTTATTTCAAGCCCTAATTTTTCACCTTTTTTCGCGCTTTTTATATGCTCGCCTGAAATCGTGACTATACCTATAACTGCCGAGCCGAGCATCCGCTCTCGCGTGAAAATACTTATACCGTCTTTTACCTGGATGTCCTGATTCAGCCGAACTGTAAGTTTCGTATTCCCTTTTGAGCGGGAAATATCAAGGACTTTTCCAAGGAACACCCCGTAGTTTGAACTGTATTTAGGGTGGGATACGCCTTTTTCTCCAAGTATGAAGCCTCTTGTAAAACCCCGGTAAAAGAGTTTTGCAAGTTCGGTTTCTCTTGCTTCAAGTTCCTCTTTTGTCGGATTATCTCCTGGACCGCAGATTCCTTGGACTGCAGCTTTATAGGCAGCGGCACTCGCAGTAACATACTCGGGCTTTTTCATCCGCCCTTCGATTTTAAGGCTTACAACTCCGGTTTTTACGATATCCTCAAGCCCTGTTATTGTGGAGAGTTCGGCACAGCTTATGGGATAACTGCCTCCGATATGCCTTTCGTCAACTTCCCTGCCATTTACCACGAATCTGTACTTGCGTCGGCAGGGCTGGGCACAGGCTCCTCGATTTGCACTCTTACCATGCAGGAAACTGCTGAAAAGACATTTGCCCGAATAGGAGTAGCAAAGAGCTCCGTGAACAAAAACCTCAATTTCCGCTTTTGAGTGATCCACTATGTCCTTTACCTCAGCCGCAGTAAGTTCCCTTGAGACTATAACTCTTTTTACTCCCATTCCTGCTACAAAATTAACTCCTCTTTTATTATGGATGGTCATCTGGGTACTTGCATGAATATCGAGGTCCGGATAGATTTCATTTAAAAGCCTGAGAAGCCCCAGATCCTGAAGAATAAGTGCATCGACTCCGGCTGCATATGCACAGTCTGCTATATCAAGCGCGTGCTGCAACTCTTTTTGCTTGATCGGTATATTGAGAGCCAGGTAAACAAGAACTCCGTGTGAGTGTGCCAGTTTCACAGCTTCGTCAAGATTCTCAAGAGTGAAATTCTTTGCACCCTGACGGGCGTTGAATTCGCCAACCCCGAGATAGACCGCGTCAGTTCCTCCTCGAATTGCGGCAAGAAGGGTTTCTTCGTCGCCTACGGGAGCCAGGACTTCAGGAGGAGTACAGGTATAATTAGGAGTACAGGTATAATTTTCAGTAGACATTTTTGATCAGTTTGTTCTTTCCAGCTGGAAGGTTTTGTAACTATGAAGAGAAAGCTATACAAACGGCTTACATGAAAAGCTTAGCAGAATGCAGGTAAATGAATAACGACGAATGAAGGTGAGTAACGGTGAGTAAAGGAATAAAGTTCAGTTTAAGACGTAAAGGTGCTTCTTGCATAAAAAATGGATGGGTAAGCCCTTGACTTTTATTGTAGAGCTGATCCCAAAACTCAAAATTGCTTCTCTGAATCCTGTATTCCGAACAATCAATCAAGTTTCTGATCATGAAAACAGTCCTGAAAATTCTTGATGATTCAGAACGAAATGGCTTTTGGGATAGGCTCGTAGAGAAAACTTATTGAAAAACTGAAAACCATAAACTTACCGTTGTCGTAAATCTGATCTTATTGTTATCGTAAATCGTATTTTCTTCAAATTATATGAATAAAAGCAGTAATATTCTTTCTGTGGTTGAAGATCCATTAAATTTGAAGAGGATACTGTAAATCATATTTATTTTGGATCTGTAGCTGTTCATTTCAGGCTTATTTTCGTTTATTTGCAAAGTTAATAGCTCTTGAGTAAATCTAATGTTTTTCCAGAGTTTTTAGTCAGAGCTGAACCGTTTTATTCATGCTTTTACCTTTAGACATATTAATGAGTGCTGTTGCCTAAAACGGAAATAGTTTATCTATTTAAATGCTTTTAAGACTTCAAATAAAATAACCTGTTAAAATAAAAAAGAATGCAAATCTATTTATAAATATAAATAATTTTTAATATATAAAATTTGCTTAAAATTAGCTGTGATCAGATAACTATCTGAAGCTGGTTTTACTTGCTTTGTTGCATGATTGCACAGGATTTTGGTTCGTTTGAATCCCCTTTTACTCTTTAAACGGTGAAGCTTCGTAAAACGAATGTGTGCTGCAGGAATGCGCACAAATTAAACCACAGATTATATGCAGTTACCAGTTCGACATAGACAGACTAATTAATTCTGCAACAGGGCAGCTATACTTGAATCTGCGTATTTTCAGAAGCTTCGTCCAGGATGAGTTATGACCTCATGCAAACTATTTGAGAGGACCGAATCTTATTATCTCGATCCTTCAAGAATAGGTAAAACTTTAAAAAGATATCAATCTCTAAAGAAACACAATACAACCTACTTCTCTTTGAACAGGTTCTTCCACCTGACAACGACAAAAAGAATCCCGGGATCTCAAAACCAGGCCTCTAAAAAGAAAGCACCAGAGTTTCAAAACCAGGCTTCTGAAAAGCTGGCTTTAATATTTAAGGAGGACCTGGAATGGTAAGTGGCGAAGAAACGATAAGTAACGAAGAAATGAAATCCGGGAACATAGTGAATCTATTCTTGAAATTTGCATTCCCGACCGTCGTTGGAGTTGTCATTGCCGGAATCCAGGAAATAATTGACGGCTTTTTTATAGGAAATGCTATAGGAAGCTAGGGACTTGCAGCAATTACTCTAGCCTATCCCGCTTATATGGTTATAATCGCTATTGGAGTAATTATCGGGATCGGTGCATCAAGTCTTGCGGCCTTCCAACTTGGAAAGGAGAACCTCAGCCGAGCTCTGGATATAGTACACAATGCTTTTTCCTTGTGTCTTCTTACAGGAGCAGTTTTTACTGTAATCGGGATGATCTTCTGTGAAACCTCAATCAGCATCCTTGGAGCCAGCGGGCCTGCTCTAGCTTTTGCTCGCGATTACCTAAGGATTATCTTCGCTGGTTCAGTCTTTATGATTCTTTCAGTTGCCCTTGAACCACTGGTCAGAAACGACGGAAACCCCAGACTCTGTATGAATATCATGATTGCAGGAGTAATTGTAAATTTCGTGCTTGATTACTTTTTTATCATGCGTATGGGCATGGGAATGACGGGTGCCGCTTTTGCCACAATAGTTTCCTTTGCTCTCCCGGCATTGCTGTTCATGAATTACCTTTTTGGCAGGGAGGCAAAACTGAAACTCCGGCTTAAAGCCATGAAGTTCAAACTCAGGATCCAGCTCCAGATTCTTAGAGCCGGCCTTCCGTCTTTCGTGATGCAGTTTTCACTAGCTCTCGTGCTCTTTGCATACAATTACATGCTGCTCAGTTACGGATCCGAGCTTGCGGTCTCAGCCTATGGCATTATAGGATATGTCCTTTCAATATTTTCTATGCTTTTTGAGGGAATAGCCCTGGGAGTGCAACCGATTATAGGTTTCAACTATGAAGCTGGCTATTATGAAAGAGTTTCGAAAACCCTGAAACTGACAATTCTTTCATGCATCCTTACAGGAGTTTTCGGATTTCTATTAATCTCCCTTTTTCCCGAAAAAGTTGTGCAGATCTTCAGCCAGGGAGACTCCGAACTTCTGGAAGTTACCCTTCGAGGAATGAATATTTTCATATTCTCTTTGCTCGTTGAAGGTACCGTGCTCCTCACTGCTATCTATTACCAGTCAATAAACCAAATCAGAGCAGCACTCTTTATATACCTTGGAAAGATTTTTGTTGTTCTTTTCCCTCTACTTTTTATCCTGCCGATCTTCTTCGGCCTGGATGGAGTCTGGGCTGCATCTCCGGCTACGGAATATATCATGATGCTGGTAGTTGTGGGAATGCTGTCGAAGGAATTCAAGTTTCTAAGGCATTATGCAAAAGAAGCAGAGCCCAGACAATCAGCAAGTACAAAAAAAGCACTGCAGTTAGTCAGAAACAGTGGAATAGCTGATGTTGAGGAAAATCCCAAATTTGCTACTTTCAGGCCTGCCGAAAAAAGAGATATGTCGCGAGAGCCTCTTCCCTGAAATCCAGAGTTTCTGAAATTTAACTTTTATGAAATTCAGATTTTATGAAATTCAGATTTTATGAAATTCAGATTTTATGAAATTCAGATTTTATGAAATTCAGAGTTTCTGAAATTTAACTTTTATGAAATTTAACTTTTAAGGCTGTGAACTACCTCTCTCTGAATTTTTCGCCTAAAGGTTTAGATTTGAGAGAAAAGTGGTTCGCTTTACTATTAGCCCCCTTGAAAAATGATTAGTTTTTTAAGGAATATTAAACCTTATTTGCCAAATATAATGTAGTGTCAGCCCTCCCCCAGTTAAGTTACATTCATTAAATGATCTA